>JAUWBF010000101.1 GCA_030601755.1 Verrucomicrobiota bacterium
GGCGGGAGGCGTCGGGACCGCGGGCCGAGGACGGAAGGCGGCCGACGAGGAGCGCGGCGGACAAGGACGCGGCGCGGGATGTCACTGGATCACCCAGTGCTCGGGTTTGGCGGCCTCGGCGGGGGGCAGCGCCGCCACATGGCCGTCGAGATAGGAGAGATTCATTCGCGAGCCGTGAGGCTGGGTCTTGTTGGGATTGGCGATGTCGCGGCCCACGAAACAACCGTTGATCCAACGGTAGTCCTGCGCCGTGCTCTGCCGAAACTCGACCAGCATAAAGGTGGAGGCGGGATTGCCCACCTGGTTGACGAGCAGGGGCGAGTGGCGGTTGGCCTCGCCCGAGACCGGCTGCATGGCCGGCCAAGCATAGGCATAGCTGCGACCGACATTCTTGCGGTTATAGTCGGTCGTCGCGGTCGCCGCCGTCGCCGTGTGCTTCAGCGCCTCCTCGTCGGTCGGGCAAGTCAACACGTGGGGCGGCGGCGACAAGTAGCCGGTATCCACCAGCTGCTGCGACCACGGCCCCTTGTTTCCGTATTTGCTTCCCAAAAACAGCGCGGGGAAACGCCCGCGGTTGTCGGCCGCGAACAACAACAGGCCCCTGGAGACCTCGCGCAGGTTGGACAGGCACTGCGTGCGCTGTGCGGAGGCCCGGACCTTCGCCACCCCGACCAGCACGATGCCGCCGAGCACCGCCACGATGGCGATCGCCGCCAGCAGCTCCACCAGGGTGAATCCTGATCCGAAACGACATGCCGACGAACGATGCGCTCTCATGGGGTGACGGGGTTCGGGGTGACGGGGTAACGAAGCGCGGGGACGCAATCAGAGACTACGCCGGGAACGACGCGTCAGGCAACCGCCGAGCACCACCAGGCCAGCCAGCGCGACCGCGGAGGAAGGTTCGGGGATGGTATAGCCGTTAATCGCGACCTCGTAGATGTAGCCGCCGTAGGAATTGCCACCCACATTCGCGGCCAGCGTCATCTCCGGGCGGAAAATCACGTATTGGGCGCTCACCGACGTGCCGCTGAAGGTAAGGGTCCCCAAGGAGGCATCCTTCGAGGCGGTCCCGGTGGCAAACAAGCTCAAACCGTCATCACCCGTGCTCGACGGATTCGCGGTCGAGGTGAACACCCGCTGTCCGTTCACGGTTTCGCTGAACCGCCAGCCGGCGGCGTCGGTGTAGGTGACATCAACCGAGGTGATCACGTAGTTCGCGCCCAGATCGAACACGATATCGAACACCCCGCCGTGGTTCGCCGAGTGGCTGCCGGAGGAGACTTGCTCGATATTAATCCACCCGCGCACCTCGCTCGCGGTGCTGTTGTCCGTCAGCTCACCCGAGCCAAAGGAGATCGGGGCACCGTTGGTGCCGTTGTCGGTCCGGGTGCCGTCGCGTCCCAGCGTCGTGGCGCCCGCATACGTATGCAGCTCCCCGCCCGGATAAAACATCGTGGTAAACGGCGTGATCGTCTCGCCGGCGGCGTTGCCGCGCGCGTAGTAGGTGTAGGTGCCCGCCAGGCGGACGGTCGCGTCCTGCGTGAGGTTGATCGACGTCTGGGCCGAGAGCGAAGCGGACGAGGACAGGGCGGCGAGAGCCGCGATGGTCGCAGAAGCAATGACCGGAGTTTTCATAGAATTAGATGACGGGGGGTTGGGGTGCCTATAGTGCGGCGGTGCAGACAAAATCTACTCGTTCTCCAGCAAATGAGCCAAAGTCCGACACGCAATCGGCGCAAAACCTGACACGTCAGATTCAAGCTAAGCATCCCCGAAATACCTTGTATGAAAGCCCCCCTGTCTCATTCCCCATCCTCCGCCACCAGCCGCATAAACCGCCGACCTCCCGCCGAGGATGCCACATCGACCACGTCCACCACTACCTGCTCCACCCCAGGCTCAACCGGCGTGTGCGGAATGGTTTCCCATGTCTTCAGGTCTCCGCTGGCCTCCACCCGCAGGCTCGCCGTGTCGGTGGCCCGCGTGAATGCAATCGCAGCCCGCCCGCCCGCCAGCTCCGCACGCGCCGTAGCGACCGAGCCGGAGTCCACCGGCGAAGTGCCGAGCGCAAACTCCAATCCGTTTGGCGCGCCGTCGCCGTCGGGGTCGGCCGTCCACTCCGCGGCGTCGCCCTCCAATGCGTGCCCCTCCGCCCAGTGCGCGTAGGGTTCGCCGGTCAGTCTGAGCACCAAGTCCCCTCCCTCCAGAGCCGCAAAGCCGGTAAATCCCTCCGGCAAAACCAGCGCCGGAGCGGCGCCCGTCGCGGCTCCCGCGCCCTCCACCAGCACATGCCGCCCCGCGCGCACCGCCGGGGCGATCTCCGTGATCGTCAAGCGCGCGTCGGCGGCGAGCGCCAGCGAGGCCGCCCGCAGGACAGGACCGCCCTGCTCCGGCAACGCCAGCCGCAGCTCCGCGCCCGCCTCCAGCGAAAACGTGCCGCCGATCCGGCCGCTCCCCGCCAGCACACCGCCGGAAAGCACCCGCACCAGGCCCGAGCCGGTGGCAGACCCCTCCGAGGGCTCCAGCACCAGGGTCGCGCCCGCGTTGACCACCGTGCCTCCGCGATAGGCGCTGCCCGAGGGCGAGCGTAACCGCAGCACACCCGAGCCGGTCACGTTTAACTCCAGCGCAGCCCCCTCGTCATCGCGGATCGGCGCGATCACCTCGATCAACCCGTTCGTGTCCGACGCAGTGGATAGAGAAAGACGCATCGGGCCGGTCGTCGCGCCGGTGGTGCGCACACCGCCGGCGAGCACGATATGCTGCCCGCCGCCGCCGTTGCCGAAGAGCGACATGCGAAGCTGGCCGGTCCCCGCGCCACGCCGCTCCAAGGTGAGACGATCACGGAAAACCGTGCGCGTGCCGCTCCCCCACGAGGAGAAAAACTGCGCCCCCCTCCCCGCCGTATAGCCGCCGGAGCCGTTGTGCGTGCCGGCAAAGGTCACCTCCCCCTCCAGCTCCACGCTGGACGTCGTCTCAATGCGCGCCGCGTCGGTCACCAGGTTGAGAGCACCGCCCAAGGCCCGGGGTGCCCCGAGAGTTAACGTGCCCTCGCGGATCTCCAGCACTCCACCGTAGCCGGCATTGTCGCCACGCAACGTCCAGTTGCCGCCCCCCTGCTTGATCACCGCGCCCGGCCCGACAAACGTGCCGTCATAGGTCAGCGCGGAGGTAACCAACCCCGTAAAAAGCGTCCCGCCCCCCAAACGCACAACGCCGTTCGCCCCGTATTTCGAGCGCAGGCCGCCGACCGACGCGGAGCGGCCGTCGACGTCCAACTCCGCGTCCGCCTCCCCCGCGAAGGTGACGACGCTGGCCGACGACGCCGCCGCGTCCGCCCCCAGCCGGACCACGCCCTCGTGGATGTAGGTGTAACCCGAATACGTGTTGGCCCCCGTCAGCAGCAGGACGCCCGGCCCGGACTTGGCCACCAGCCCCGAGCCCGAGACCGGCCCGGCGAGCGACACGTCGTGCCCGCAATGCACGGCGGCGAGAAACCCGTTGGTATCGACCGCGCCCGATACGATCAACCCGCCGGCGACGGCCTCCCAGTTCTGGGAGCCGGTCAGCCGCACCGGGCAGGAGAGCGTCGGCGCCGCGCCCGGCGAGTCGTTGCGCAGCCCGCTCGTGCCGATCGAAAGCACGCCCGCGCCGGTGATCCGCTGCGGGGCCGTGCCCGCGCCGCGAAACAGGATGCCGCGCACCTCGGCCGGGGCCGACACGCGCGCGCCGTTGGCGGCCGTCTCGCGGGGCAGCACGACCGGCAGGCCGACCGGCTCGGCGCGCGGGGACCAGTTGGCCCCCTGACCCCAGTCGGCGTCGGTCGCCGTGGCCGACCACGTCGGCGAGGTGCGCGTCGGCTCGCCCGGCATGTCGTAGATCGCGAAACGCAGCGCGTAGCCGTGCGGCGCCATCAGCGCGTTCACCTGCGCCGCCGTCGAGTGCGTGTTGTCGGCGTTGGGCACGAGCATGTGGCCCGCGCCGCCGGCGGTGGAAACCGGGCCGAGCAGGGTGAACTCGCCCTTGTAGGGCAGAAACACCGGCGAGCCCGAGTCCCCCGGGTCGTTCTTGGAAAACGAGTAGGACGACGTGGAATGCTGCGTGAAGACATCGCCGTAGAGCAGTCCCGAGACGGCCGAGACCGCCAGCTTCGTGCCCGCCGTCGCGTGCCCGCCGACCGGCCGGGTCGGCATACCCACGATCCTCCCCGCGGAGGCGACGTCGAGTATCCTGATGTTGGATACGTCGTCGCCGCGCGCGAGCGGCCGCGCCAGGCGGACGATGGAGACGTCGTCGAACGCCGTGTTGGAGGCCTCGGTGACGCGCGGGACGATGTCCCCGTCGCGCGAGCGGAAGAGCAGCGTCCGGCCCGAGGGGAAGGCGTAGTGCGCGGCCGCGACGGCGAAGAGCGGGGCCACCAGCGTGGCGTGCTTCGGCCGCCCCCCGTCGCGCGGCGTGTCCTCCCACCCCAGGGGCGACAGGTCGGCCGTCGCCCCCAGGAAGGAGCCGGAGGCGTTGGGCGCGGGCGCGGCGGTCCAGAAGCCGGACGCGAAGCGGTTGTTCGTCGCGGCGGAGTCGTTGCGGATCTGGATGGCCGACGACGGCCGGACAGACCAGGCCGCCAGCAGCGACAGGGCGACGAGCCGGGCGCAGCCGGCGGGAAAGGGGACGCGGGTCATCGAAGGGGGAGAAGGGCGGAGTATGCATTTCCCCGCCGGAGGCGTCCGGCAACCGGCCTCCGCCCTGACACGTCAGGAAACGGCCGCCGCGCGCCGCGAACCGCGCCGGACGAGTATTGACCGCGACGCCCGGTTTGCGAGTGTTCCCCTCCTACGTCAGATGCCCCCCACCCCGCCATCCATCCGCGAACTGGCCGCCCGCCTCGGCGTCAGCCGCACGACGGTCTCCCTCGCCCTCCGGCAGGACCCGTCGGTGGCCCCCGCCACGCGGGACCGCATCCTCGCCGAGGCCCGGAAATCGGGCTACCACTCCAACGCCCTGGTCAACGCACTCATGACCCAGGTGCGCAACCGCAAGCGCATCAAGCCCACCGGCGAGGTCGTCGCCTACCTCACCTCGCACGCCACGGAAAACGACTGGCGACGCCACCCCTCGCACCTCCAGCAATTCGAGGGCGCCCGCCAAAGGGCCGACGAATTGGGCTTCCAGCTCCAACCTTTCTGGCTCGGCGACCACGGGGCAAACTCGCGTCGCCTCGCCCGCATCCTCGCCGCCCGCGGGGTGCGCGGATCGTTGCTGGCCCCGCTCGACATCGACCACCACACACTGGAGCTCGACTGGACCGGCCACGCCATCGTCACCATCGGTTATTCGTTTCGCCAAGTCGCCCTGCATCGGGCAGTTCACGATAACATTAGTCTCGTGACCGCCTGCCACGGGCAACTGCGTAAGCTAGGCCACGAACGCGTGGGGTTCGTCATGCACCGCACAGACAACATCCGCGTGCGCCACCTCTGGGTCACCGGCTTCATGGGCCAGTGGCAGCACGGCTGCGAACGCATCGAGCCGCTCATCATCGAGGACTACGACGATCCCCGGCCTTTCCTCAAGTGGCTGCGTCGCTCCTGTCCGCACGCCATCGTCAGCATCTGGCAGGACAGGCCGCTCTCCTGGCTGCGCGACGCCGGCATCTCCGTGCCCGGGGACATCAGCTACGCGACCCTCGATCTCGGCGACCGAGTCGGCCAACTCGCCGGCATGCTGCAAGATAATCGCGGCATCGGCGGCGCGGCCATGGACCTGCTTTCAGGACAACTTTTCCGCAACGAGATCGGCATCCCCTCCATCCCCAAAATCACCATGATCGAAGGCATGTGGATGGACGGCCCCACCGCCAGCCGCCGCAGCTGAGGCAGGCAAGGTCGGTCCTGACGTGTCAGGCTCCGCACGGATTGCGGGCATCCCGAGCGACTGCCATCGCCGGTATCACCCCAGAAGTTCGCGTGCTCACCCAGGTGTCCGCCGGACGCCGGCCGCGAGCCCACCCCCACCCCGACACAACATGCCCGCCCCCATGTATCGACTCGTCGCCTTCGCCGCGGCCGCCCTGCTCCCCCTCCTCCCCCTTGGCGCCGACCAGGCCGCCATGCACGAATTGGGCGTCGCCGCCCGCCCTCAAAGCCACCCCGATCCCGAGCTCTACTGCGACCACCTGATCGCCTCCGGCGTCAAGTGGGTGCGCATCTCCCCCGAATGGGGGTCCATCGAGACCGCCAAAGGCCAATACAACGCCGCCTACCTCGCCAAGCTCGACGCCATCGTGGAACGCCTCCACGCGGCGGATGTATCTATACTATGGATACTTTGCTACACCGCGCCATGGGCCTCATCGCGACCCGATCTCTCCTGGCCCGCCATCACCCGCCATAAACCCCAAAGCTGGACCGACTGGGAGGACTATGTAGCGTTCATTGCCGCCCGATACGCCGGAAAAGTCACCCATTGGGAAGTCTGGAACGAGCCCGACCACAACGGATTTTGGAAAGACTCCGTCGCCGACTACCACGAGCTGCTTCGACGCGCCCATCTCAAGCTAAAGGACGCCTCCCCCGCGAACACCGTCCTCATCGGCGGCCTCGCCATGACCACCGGCTCCGGGGGCGGCGACTCATTCGGTCTAGGCACTTTTCTCGACCAGTTGCTGGCGCTAGACCAGCCGGGAACCGCCGGGCCGGCCAGACCGTTCGACGTATTTAACTACCACGCCTACGGCGACTATGCCCGCCACGTGAGCATGCACGCCGGCATGCGCGACGTGATCGAAAAACATGGCCTGCAAACCCGCCCGATATGGATCACCGAGACCGGCTACTCAACCAAAGGAGACCCGAACAAGGAAGCCGTCAAAGCCGACATGGTGGACCAGATCCACCTCGGCAACCTGCTCTGGCCCGACGTCGAACGCGCCTTCTGGCACTGCTACCACAATCCCGCCACCGGCAATGCCAACGAAGACAACTTCGGTTTGTTGACCAACAACCTCGTCCCGCTCCCCGCGTTCTATCATTATCAGGCACTCGGCGGCGCGGAGACCGACTTCGGACTCCAGGCCGCTCATCCCGGCCTCACGCCCGCGCTCCGCACTTTGCACCACCACATTCCCTCCGGCGGCGACGGCAGTCATGTCTTTGCCGACGGCGACGACCGCGTGATCCCCGCCACTCGCTACATGTATTTCCGCGTCGCCGACGCCTGGCTGTTCGACGGCAACGGCGGCCTCGACGAACAGGTCGAGCTCGACGTCACCTTCCTCGACGTCGGCTCCGGCAACTTCTCCGTCCAATACGATTCCACCGCCAACGCTTACCGCGCCGTCTCGGTGCCACGCACCGGCACCAACCAATGGAAAACCGTCACGCTCGCGCTCGACGCCGTGAAATTCGCCAACCGACAAAACGGTCAGTGCGATTTTCGCCTCTATGCCGGCGCCTCCCTCTCGCTCAAGGTGCGCGGAGTCGCGGTGCGCAAACACCTGAATCCGGCCAGCGTCGTGCTCGACGCACAGCCCGGTGCCAAGCTCATGGAGTTTGTCGACACGCAGACTGGCGACGGTGTCTCCTCCATCGGGAACATCGGCGGCGCGGAGTGCCGCGTCATCACCGCTGACAACCGCTACCTCTACTTCCGAGTCAGCGATGCCTTCGCCCGTTCCGGCAACCCGCGGCTCGATGTCGCGATCACGTTTTGGGACGCCGGCCTCGACCGGCTCGTGCTCCAATACAACGCGCCTGATACCGCACATAAAGGCGCGTCGATCTGGAAAACCAACACGCAGGCCTGGCGCACGGTGGTCGTGCCGTTGGACAACGCGGACTTCGCCAACGCTCAAAACTACCAAGCCGACCTTCGCCTCTCCAACGGCTGGGACGGCACGCAGGAATACATCCGCAAGGTCGAGGTCACCCTGCACCCCGCGCCGTTGCGGCCACGATCCCGCGGCTCCACCTCCCCGTAGCAGCCGTGGTCACACGGCTGGCCGGCGGCGTCACCGCTCAGCGCGGCAGACGCCGCAGCGTCTCGCCGTCCACCCAGTGGGGCCGGATCAGGACCTCGCGGGGGACCGCCGGGAACCCGGTCTCGCCACGCAGCAGCAGCGAATGCAACAGATCCATGGCGGCCTCTCCGGAGGCGTCCAGGTGCTGTCGGAAACCCGCCGCGTTAACCGGACCCTCGACGTCGCGGTTGAGCAGGACCAACCCGATGTCCGCGGGCGGGACGACGCCCAACTCGCGCAGCCAGCCCTGCACGCGCGCCTCGTTGGTGATGACGACCTCCGGTCGCTCGCGGCGGATCCAGGCCAGCAGGCCCTTCGGCTCAAGCGTCTCGGGCATGTGGGGCGGCACGATCTCCAGCACCGAACCGGGCAGGAAGTGCTCCTTGGCCAGGCCGCCCAGCCACTCGAAACGCAGGCGTTGCTCGGACAGTCGCGGGTTGACCAGCCCGAGCCGGCGGTAGCCGAGGGCCTGCAACCGCTGGCAGGCGACGCGCGTGGCGGTAAAGGCGTCGCTGCCCACCCGGTGCAGCGGGAGCGAGTCGGGGGGATTGCCGATGGCGACGGTCGAGTAGCGGCTCCAATCGAGGCCGGGCACGTAGTCGTAGTCCTTGAGCGGCAGTATCACGACGCCCCGCACGCCCCGGCTGTGCAGCAGGCGGTCGGGCCGGGCGCGGGGGGCCAGGTCGCGTTGCAGGTTGAGGATGTCGATGTCGTAGCCCAGGCGCAGGCTCGTCGCGCGCAGTCCGGCGATCATCGCCTGCAGCCACGGCGAACGGGCGCCGGGCGGCCAGCGGTCGTCGATCAGCACGGCGATGTTCGTCGTGGAGCGGCGGGTCCGCGAGTAGTCCCGGCGAGCGACCAGCGCCGAGAGGATGGGGTCGGGCTTGTAGCCGAGGGCGGCCGCGGCCGCCTGAACCCGCTCCCGGGTGGGCACGGTGATCCGCGGGTCGTTGCGCAGGGCCAGGGAAACCGTGGTGGCGGTGACGCCCGCCGCGCGCGCGACATCCGCCTGCGAAGGCGGGCGGACCGATGGTGGGGAGGAATCCATTTTATAGATAAAATGAAGCATCGATTGAGCCGCCGCAAGACCGGTCTTTTGCTAGGGAAAACTCCCTCCTGCCATCCCGCGGTCCCCCGCCCGGGATAACGCACCTCCCCGCTCAAACTGCCCACGACCATGTCCGCCCCGCTCCCGACTTCCGCCCGCCTGCTCGAACACTTCCTGCGCCGCGACCCCGAGGTTGAGGCGCGCGTCGCCGACTGCATCGCCCGGCACCGCCAGGGCGAGGCGCGCCTGCGTTTCGTGGACGCGGACGGCGGCCTCGTGGAGCCGACGCGGGTGACGGTGCGCCTGGTCCCTGGGGACGGCCAGTGGCACCGGTTGACCATGGACGCCATGGTCCCCCCGGGCGGCGCCCGCGCCTACATCCTCGTCGGCGTCGAGGCCGGCGGCGGCCGTCTGGCCGTCGACGACGTCGAACTCCTGCCCGTCGCCCCCTGAACCCACGCCCCGCACCTCTCCCATGAAGATCATCGACCTGAAGGTCCGCACCGTCGCCATCCCGCTGACTTGTCAGCTCCGCCACAACACCGGCGTCCATCCCGGCTATTTCCTGCGCACGATCCTCGAGCTGATCACCGACGAGGGCATCGTCGGCCTCGGCGAGGTCGGCGGCGGCGAC
>JAUWBF010000142.1 GCA_030601755.1 Verrucomicrobiota bacterium
CTCAGAACATCGAGATCGCCTTGGCGCTCTCGACCACGATCCAGGCCAGACCGGCCGCCGCGGCGGCGGTGGCCAGCGAGCGCACCAGTTTCTGGCGGCGCAGGCGGGCATCGTAGCGGTCGGAATCCCGACCGGAAAGGCAACGTCCCTCGGACATGAAACTCACGAACTGGGCGTTGCGGATCCGGGTGCGTTGGATGCGCGAGTTGTCCACGCGACCCATGCGAATGGGCGACCGGCGGAACAAATTGAGCAACACGTTAAGCACGCATTCACCGTCATTGAAAATCGGAGACGCTTACAAGGGGAAACCCCGATGCCGGCACATTTTCACACGCCTTTGCCAGATTGCTCTCCCGCCACCCGCCCACTATCCACTCCGCCGCCCTCCGTCCCTCTCGCCACCCACTGTCCTGCCCACCACCCGCGTCCGCGCCCCGGAAAAAAGACTAACGTATCTGGTTAGTCTTTTCCCGGGGCGTTCTTGGGCGAGCCTTCGGCGAGGGTCTGGGCGGCCGCCGGCGAGGGGCGTGGGCGCGCGGGCCAAAATTAGAATGGTTTTCCCGCGGGAAAATCCGCAGCTTCGGAGGTTTTACGCCCGACACTTTCAACCGACTCCGACCGCCATGCACCACTTCCGCTACAACGGCTCCAACCTCAGCTGCGAATCCGTCGACCTCGCCGACGTCGCCCGTCTCTACGGGACCCCGACCTACGTCTACAGCGCGGCCACCATGGCGGATAACTACACCCGCCTGAAGAACGGTCTCGCCGGCCTCGACACCCAGATCTGCTACGCGATGAAGGCCAACTCCAACATCGCCCTCCTGCGCCACTTCGCGAACCTCGGCGCCGGCTTCGACCTCGTCAGCGGCGGCGAGATCCAGCGTGTGCTGGCCGCCGGCGCGGACATCAAGAGCAGCGTCTTCGCCGGCGTCGGCAAGACCGAGGCCGAGATCAAGCTCGCCCTTGAGAACGGCATCTTCTCCTTCCACGTCGAGAGCGAGCCCGAGATCGCCCGCATCAACCACGTGGCCGGCAAGCTCGGCGTGAAGGCCCCGATCGCCATCCGCATCAACCCCGACGTCGACGCCAAGACCCACGCCAAGATCACCACCGGCAAGTCCGAGAACAAGTTCGGCATCCCCTTCAAATACGCCGCCGCCGCCTACGCCGCCGCCGCCAAGTATCCCAACATCCACATCAAGGGCGTGCAGATGCACATCGGCTCGCAGCTCACCTCGCTCGCGCCGTTCGTCGAGGCCGTGACCAAGGTCGCCCCCTTCGCCGCCGAGCTGAAGGAGAAGTATGGCATCGACTACTTCTCCATCGGCGGCGGCATCGGCATCATCTACCAGGACGCCCTCGCCAGCGGTTCGCCCGAGTGGTGGTCGTCCAAGCCCGAGGCCGAGCGTCCCCTCACACCCGAGGCCTACGGTGCCGCGCTGTCCCCGTTGCTCGCCCCGCTCGGCCTGAAGATCGTCATGGAGCCCGGCCGCTACATGGTCGGCAACGCCGGTGTGCTGCTCACCCGTGTCGAATACCTCAAGCGCGGCGAGGGTCGCAATTTCCTCGTGGTCGACGCCGCCATGAACGACCTGGCCCGTCCCGCCATGTATGACAGCTACCACGAGATCGTGCCGCTGCGCCGCGACACCGGCCGCCCGGCCTTCCTCGCCGACATCGTCGGCCCGATCTGCGAGAGCGGCGACTGCTTCGCCAAGCAACGCCAGCTCCAGGAGGTCGGCGAGGGCGAGTATCTCGCCTTCCTGAGCGGCGGCGCCTACGGCTTTTCCATGGCCAGCCGCTACAACACCCGCAACCTTGCCGCCGAGGTGCTGGTGCACGGTGGCAACTTCGACCTCATCAACGCCCGCGAGACCTTCGCCCAGCAGATCGCCAACGAGCAGATCCCGGCGTTTCTGAAGTAAATCGTCCCATGCCCCGCCAACCGCTGCCGCTTGATCCCGCACCCGCCAATGCGGCGGTGCTCGCGGAGCTGCTCGACGGCGGGCAGGCGTTTCGTTGGACGCAGGCCGGCTGCAAGCCGGGCGTGTGGATGGGCCGCTGGTCGAACCACGCGATCACCATCCAGCCCGATCAGGCCGGCGGCGGTCGCTTGGTGTGGACCGGCGACGCCGACGCGGCGGCGGTGCACCGCTACTTCGCGGCGGACTGCGACTGGGCGAAGCTGGTCGACGACCTGCCGTGGCGGAGCGATGCGCACTTGGCGCGTTGCCTCGCGGCGTATCCGGGGCTGCGGATTTTGCGTCAGCCGTTTGGCGAGACGCTGCTCGGTTTCCTGTGCAGCGCGACCAAGCAGATCGTGCAGATCAAGCAGATGATGGCGCTGCTCGCCGAACGCCTCGGCGAGGGCGGCGCGTTACCGACCTGGGAACGGCTGGCCGTGGCGGACGATGCGGTGCTGCGCGGCTGCCAGCTCGGGTTTCGCGCCGGCTACATCAAGCGCACCGCGGAGTATTTGGCGGAGCGTCCGGGCTGGCTGGAGTTGACCGAGGTCTTGCCCTACGCCGAGGCCAAGGCGCGCCTGTGCGAGTTGCCCGGAGTGGGGGAAAAGGTGGCCGACTGCGTGTTGCTCTTCGGCGGGGGCAAGCTGGAGGCGTTTCCCGTGGACACGTGGATCATCAAGGTCATGAGCCGCCACTACGGCCTCGACGGCTGGAGCCCGGCGCAGGTGGCGCACTTCGGCCGCACGCACTTTGGCGCAAGCGCGGGTCTGGCGCAGCAGTTCCTTTTCGCGTGGGAGCGGGCGAATCGGGTGTAGCGTTGGCCGCTCCCGGCCAATCGTTTCAGCGCAATATACCGGGACGGCGCATCCTGCGTGATGTTCTGCGCCCTCACACCCGCTGCATGTGCACCGCGACGGAGAGCTTTTCGGTATGGGTGCCCTTGAAGACGCCACGGGTGGGCGTGCTGTCGAGGTAGTCGCGG
>JAUWBF010000053.1 GCA_030601755.1 Verrucomicrobiota bacterium
TGCCTAACGTTAAAGATCAGAGGCGACCGTGGCTGGCGCAGCCGATGCGAAAGCATCGGATGTGACAGACATGGGCGTTCTCTGCATCGCCTTGTTAGGCTTCGTTTTTCTTTTAATGGTCATCCGCAAGAAGAAAGAGAATCGTGGGGATATAGCTAAAGGCGGCTACGATAAAAGATCGGAGTAATCGATATTTTGGCTTGGTGCGCAGATTTTTCTGCATCACGGAAGGCCACAGGAGTAGTATGGCGAAAAAAGCGGGAAATACGAAAATTGATATAGGGTAGCCGACCATGCGTGCAACTGAATCACCGGTATATCGATAATGCAGCCATGTGGCGGACATTCCGATGAGTCCACATATGATGCTTGTCGTAAGGGTTTTCATGTTTTCTGCCTAACGATTTAGCTCAGACGCCCGAGCCGACGACGTGGCGTCCTCGGGTGACGCTGTCGAGGGTTGTCTGGAGCGACTGGTTCGACTTTTTTGGGGCGGCGGAGTGGTTCATATTCTTTTCAGTGGAGTGGCTCTTTTCAGGCTGACGGCTCTTCAATATAACGGCCTCGACTTTCTTTTCTTATCTTCGGTCGAACGTTTTAGGTGTGCCGCGATCATGGCTGGCGCAGCCGATGCGGAAGCATCGGATGTGACAGACATGATCGTTGGCACGAGCGACTGGTTAGGCTCATTTTCTTTTCATTCTTTCCAGCGCACCGAAAGCTTCAGACCCTCGGGTGTTTTCACTTCAGTCCATTTTTCACTCTTTTTCTCGATAATAATTTTCTTCTCTTCCGACTTCGTAATCGGCGAGAGCTTCCCGGCCTCTAGCTCCACGAAACCCGAAAAAGCTATGTTGGTAACGAGGATCGAAACGGCTCCGGATTCGAGTTTTTGGGCATCGACTCGGCAACCGGCATAAAAGTCGGAGTTAGGAATCTTCTCTAGGGCAGTAAAGACGGCTTTCCCGTCTTGGAATTGGGCAACTCCGGCATCGCGAATCTCAATGGATTCAGCGAAGCAATGAGAGGAGAGGGCCAACAGGATCGCGGTGTATATGTATTTCATTGGTTTGTTGTTTCTGCCTAACGTTTCAGGTGAGCCGCCGGAACAGCTGGCGCGGGACGTGCGCAGCACGTCGCGTGACAGCTGTGGAGGTTGGCTCTGGCGACTGGTTCGGCTTATTCATTCCTTTATCAGTAAAACGGTAAGTGCGATTACCAGCATCGCGCCGAAGTGTAGAGATAAGAAAGCTGTGAGCAGTCGGACAAAACGTGCCCGATCTGCGAGCAGTGCAAAATCTTCCTTTTCTTCGAGAAGGATTCGCGACTCAGGAGATAGAAAAAACAGAACCTTACGTGGGTGGCGCATGCCAGTAAATGCCTGGGGAATTCGAGCTCGTGCCTGATCTGGATAAGCTACGCGGAATGCGTGTAACAACGCGTTCCCGCGAATCGTGACGGATGCCGCTAGTGCAACCCATGCGGCGATAAATCCGAGGACCAGAATTGGGACTACGATTTCCATTCTTTTGCCGAACGTTAAAAGTGTGCCGCGACCGTGGCTGGCGCAGCCGATGCGTAAGCATCGGATGTGACAGACATGGTCGTTGGCACTAGTGATTGGTTAGGCTCTTTCGATAAGTGGTTTTGCACTGTTCGCAAATGTAGCGGGCTCCCGATGTGCGTGAGCGAATGAACTCAATCATCGATGGGATCATGAGTAATGAAAAATCCAATATCGGTGGGATCGGAATCTCTCTGACTACGCTACTGCCGCATGCAGGGCATGCAGCGATGCTCTCTGCACTTGGGTCAAATGCAGGAGAGACTAGTGCGAATGCCGCCTCGGCTTGCTCCTCTTCAACGTAAAGATGGTATAGGCCACTCCCAGTGGTAATTGCGGTCACATGGCCTGCTGGTGAGTATTCCACTTGAGCATCGATGCCTGCTGCGAGCAGGTCGAGCTGCCGATCGTTGGCTTCTTCGTAACTGGCGTAGGATGTCAGATACTTCATGTTTTGCCTAACGCTTTAGATCAGACATGACCGCAGCTGGCGCGGGGCGTGCGCAGCACGACACGTGACGGCTGTGGTCATTGTCTGTAACGACTGGTTAGGCTCTGTTCTTTCTTTCATCGAGTAACTTAAGGATTTCTTCGAGACCTAGTAATCTAGCCAACTCAAACGCATCTGTTCCGTCGCTGGTCGTTAAATAAGGATTCGCTCCCGAGTCCAAAAGAAGACGCGCCACTTCTATTTTGTCTTGTTCGACGGCACTATGAAGCGGCGTGAATCCATCCTCTCCCCGAGCGTCAACTTCTGCTCCTTCTCGGATTAAAACCTTCGCACTATCTACATCGCCCCAAATGGCCATTATGTGCAGTGGCGTATCGCCAAAGCTCGGGCCTTTTGTATGCGGACCTGTAATTTCGACGTCCATAAACGTCGGCAATTCAGCATGCCGGAGTTT
Source organism: Verrucomicrobiota bacterium (assembly GCA_030601755.1). Classification (GTDB taxonomy): domain Bacteria; phylum Verrucomicrobiota; class Verrucomicrobiia; order Opitutales; family Opitutaceae; genus JAUWBF01. Next base: position 2,470 of record JAUWBF010000053.1, read on the forward strand.
ATCAAGGACGGCTTTCAAATCGGGATTCATTTTTGCCTAACGTCGAAGATGAGCCACGGAGGTAAGTGGCGCGAGCCGTGCGTAAGCACGGATCGTGACACTTACCGGAGTTGGCTCCATCGCTTTGTTAGGCTCAGTTTTCATTTCTGCTTCAGCTCTTCTTTCAATATAACATCAATGACATTCGCGAATTCGGATAAAGCCAACCTGCGTTCGTTCGCTTCGCGGAAGAATCGCAGTGTTCCGTAGTCGCGGACTATCTGCCAGTCTTCTAGTGGTGACTTTCGTCCTCGATGCAGAATCAAATCACATACTGCTTCGATTTCCTTTTCATTCTTTAATAATGCCACGCCTGCTCTTTGAAATGCGTAGAGTCTTTCGGTATCATCGGCAAACGAGTCCTCTGGACGGATCCTTTGATACTCTTCCGCGACCGACCTGATGCGATCATGTCTCTGGCGGTAGATAAATACAAGGAGCGACGTTAGAACTCCAAGAATGTATCCGATAGCTGTTTCCATTTGGTTTGTTTCTGCCTAACGACCAAGGTGTGGGACCGGAGCCGCTGCGTAGCAGCGGTGGAGGTTCCCACTAGCGACTTGTTAGCCTCTTTTTTACCTATGGACACTGCAAAATTCAAGCCCGCCCAGAACCCAACAGGAGTCGGTGGACTCTTTCAGTCGATGGAGGCTGGCACCCAATATGTCGTCCTCGCACCAAACAAGGAGGCGCTCCGGCGGATAATGCGAAAGCTGAATATCGAGCTGGACGACAAAATGGTGAAAAAGTGCAAGCTGGCCCCATACCTTGGCTAACAGTGTTATTGAGCGAAACCCGCGGTTTCGCTTTTGGGGAGCTGGGGCATTGAGAAATGGAGCGGGGCCCGAAAACCGTAAGCTGTTGAATTTAAATAATTCATACTGATTTTGGTGATTGATGATTTATGTGGGTTTCGCCTTTTGGGGCATATGGATTTCTCAAAAAGCGAAACTGGAGGTGTCCCGAAAAGCGAAACCGGCGGGTGGGCAAATGATGCGGCTTTGAGCTTCCCGGGGTGGCCGGAGACGCTCACCGGTATGGAGTGGCCCGACTCGATCAAGACGCGTAGCGAGCTGCCCATATATACGGCTGCTCAAGTTCTGCAAAGCGGAGCGTCGGGCGGTCAGTGTCACCTTGATCAAGGGCTACTTGGAAGCCCTTGAGGAGCAAGGCAATCTTTGGCCGGAAACCAAGGAGGCGCTGCGGTGGTTCGTGATCGAGGCGCGCAAACGTGCCGAGGTTGAGGGGGCTGTTTCCAAGTCTTCGCAGCCGCCGTTATGGACATCGAAACCGGTCTTTTGAGAACCGCAGATTGGCCGACTGGCGCTGCGCCCGAAACACGAATTGCGCAAATAAACAGATGGTTTTATAATCCGCGATCATCCGCATCAACCGCGGCAGGGTGCCAGCAGAGAAAACGGGGATGAGCCCGTGACGATCAAACGAGCCGAGCGAGTTCGGCCCCTATGTCCGCGTAGGCATCCAAGGCCACCGCAAGCAGCGGGAGCGGCACTCTCGGACACGGCTTTTCACCAAACAAAAAAAAGACGCCCCGAAGGGCGTCCTTTTTTTGTTTCAGCGAACTGATGCTGATGCCGATCAGACGCCGCGGGTGTTGCCGCGGTATTTTTGGATGGGCTTCACATCGATGGCCTTGTTCTTGAGGGCCTTGATGCCCTCCAGCGCGGCGAAGGCGCCCGTGATGGTCGTCATGATGCACACGCTGTGCGCGTAGGCGGCGGCACGGATCTTGTTCTCGTCCTTGCGCGGGATCATGCCGCTGGGCGTGTTGATGATGAGCTGCATCTGCCCGTTCTTGATCATGTCGACCGCGGTGGGGCGGCCTTCGTCGATCTTTTGCAGGCGGTTCACCTGGATGCCCTGGTCGGCCAGATACTGCGCGGTGCCGCTGGTGGAGTGGACGACGAAGCCGAGGGCGGCGAGCTCGCGGGCGAGCGCGGCGGCGCGGGGCTTGTCGGCGTCCTTCACCGAGAGGAACACGTTGCCCTTGGTCGGCAGGCCGGGCTTGGCGGCGGCCTGGGCCTTGGCGAAGGCGACGCCGAGGTCGGCGTCGATGCCCATGACCTCGCCGGTGGAGCGCATCTCGGGCGAGAGGGTGATGGTCGCGCCGGGGAAGCGCACGAAGGGGAACACGGCCTCCTTCACGCACCAGTGGTTGGGGATCTGCTCGGCGGTGAAGCCGAGGTCCTTGAGCTTGGAGCCGGTCATGACGCGGGCGGCGAGCTTGGCGAGCGGCACGCCGATGGCCTTGGCGACGAAGGGCACGGTGCGGGAGGCGCGGGGGTTGACCTCGAGCACGTAGAGTTCGCCGTCCTTGATGGCGAACTGGACGTTCATGAGGCCGACGACCTTGAGCTCCTTGGCAAGGGCGTGGGCGGCGCGGCGCACGGTGGCGAGCATGTCGGCGCCGAGGGTGTGCGGGGGCATCACCATGGAGGCGTCGCCGGAGTGCACGCCGGCGTATTCGATGTGCTCGAGCATGCCGCCGATGACGGTGGTCTCGCCGTCGCTGATGCAGTCGACGTCGAGCTCGATGGCATCCTCGAGGAACTTGTCGATGAGCACGGGCTTGTCGGGCATGACGTCGAAGGCCTGGCGGACGACGTCCTTGAACTCCTGCTCGCTGTAAACGATGAACATGCCGCGGCCGCCGAGCACGAAGCTGGGGCGGAGCAGCACGGGGAAGCCGATGTCGTGGGCGGCGGCGAGCGCGTCGGCCTCGTTCATCGCGGTGCGGTGCGCGGGCGACTTGAGGCCGGTGGCGGCGAGAATGGCGGAGAACAGCTTGCGGTCCTCGGCGGCCTCGATCGACTCGGGGCTGGTGCCGATGATATTGACGCCGTTGGCCTTGAGCGCGGTGGCCAGGTTGAGCGGGGTCTGGCCGCCGAACTGCACGATGGCGCCTTCGCACTGCTCCTGCTCGTAGACCTCAAGCACGTCCTCAAGTGTGAGGGGCTCGAAATAAAGGCGGTCGGAGGTGTCGTAGTCGGTGGAGACGGTCTCGGGGTTGGAGTTGACCATGACGGTCTCGTAGCCGGCCTCGCGCAGGGCGAAGGAGGCGTGCACGCAGCAGTAGTCGAACTCGATGCCCTGGCCGATGCGGTTGGGACCGCCGCCGAGGATCATGATCTTCTTCTTGCCCTTGGAGGGCATGACCTCGTTCTCGTCGCCGTAGGAGGAATAGTAATACGGGGTGAAGGCCTCGAACTCGGCCGCGCAGGTGTCGACGAGGCGGTAGGTGGTCTGCACGCCGCGCTGCTTGCGGGCGGCGCGCACGGCGAGCACGTCTTCCTTGAGGATGTGGGCGAGCTGGGCGTCGGCGAAGCCGAACTTCTTGGCGCGGCGCAGCAGGTCGGTCGGGATCGACGCGAGGGTGTGGGCGCGCAGGGCCTTTTCCATCTCGGTGATCTCGTGCAGCTGGGTGAGGAACCAGGGGTCGATCTTGGTGAGGTCGAAGATCTGGTCGACGGTGTAGCCGGCGAGGTAGGCGTAGCGGATGTAGAGAATGCGCTCGGAGTTGGGCGTGGCGAGCTTGCGGCGGATGGTCTGGTCGTCGGGGAGTTCGTCGCCGCCGAGCTTGCCGCCGGCGCCGAAGCCGCGGGCGCCGGTCTCGAGGGAGCGCAGGGCCTTCTGCATGGACTCCTTGAACGTGCGACCGATGGCCATCGCCTCGCCGACGGACTTCATGGCGGAGGTGAGGGTCGGGTCGGAGCCGGGGAATTTCTCGAAGGTGAAGCGCGGGATCTTCGTCACCACGTAGTCGATGGTGGGCTCGAAGGAGGCGGGGGTGAGGCGCGTGATGTCGTTGCGCAGTTCGTCGAGGGTGTAGCCGACGGCGAGCTTGGCGGCGATCTTGGCGATGGGGAAGCCGGTGGCCTTGGAGGCGAGCGCGGAGGAACGCGACACGCGGGGGTTCATCTCGATGACGACCTGGCGGCCGGTCTTGGGGTCGAGGGAGAACTGGATGTTGGAGCCGCCGGTCTCGACGCCGATCTCGCGGATGACGGCGAAGGAGGCGTCGCGCATGACTTGGTATTCCTTGTCGGAGAGGGTCATGGCGGGGGCGACGGTGATGGAGTCGCCGGTGTGCACGCCCATGGGGTCGAAGTTCTCGATGGAGCAGATGACGACGCACTGGTCCTTGTGGTCGCGCATGACCTCCATCTCGTATTCCTTCCAGCCGAGCAGGCACTCCTCGATGAGAACCTCGTGCACGGGGGAGAGGTCGAGGCCGTTGGCGACGATGGCCTCGAACTCCTCGACGTTGTAGGCGATGCCGCCGCCGGAGCCGCCGAGGGTGAAGGAGGGGCGGATGATGAGGGGCATGCTGCCGATTTCCTCGGCGGCGGCCTTGGCCTCGTCCATCGACTTGACGGTGCGGGAGCGGGCGACGTCGAGACCGATCTTGAGCATGCACTGCTTGAAGAGCTCGCGGTCCTCGCCCTTGTTGATGGCGTCGGGCTTGGCGCCGATCATCTCGACGCCGTATTTCTCCAAAATGCCGGCCTTGAAGAGCTCCATCGAGAGATTCAGCGCGGTCTGGCCGCCGAGGGTGGGCAGCAGGGCGGAGGGGCGCTCGGTGGCGATGATCTTCTCCACCATCTCGACGGTGAGCGGCTCGATGTAGGTGACATCGGCGAACTCGGGGTCGGTCATGATGGTGGCCGGGTTGGAGTTGACCAGAATGACGCGGTAACCCTCCTCCTTCAGCGCCTTGCAGGCCTGGGTGCCGGAGTAGTCAAACTCGCAGGCCTGGCCGATGACGATGGGACCGGCGCCAATGATGAGGATGGACTTGAGATCGGTGCGTTTGGGCATGGACGTAGATTGCGCGCAGGGTTGGGCCCGGAAGAGGGCTGGGCAAGCGGAAAGGCGGGCGCGCCGGGAAACGTCACCGGCCGCGGGCGGGCGGGCACCGCCGGAACGACTCCGGTCGGGCGGCGCGGAGGCGGAAATCAGCCGAGCTTGGCGACGTCGACGCCGAGGATCTGGGCGGCGAGGGCCTTGTCGCCGCGGCAGGCGCGCAGGACCTGCTCGATGTAGTGGGTCTCCTCGCCCGCGAGGAAGTCGGCGAGCGTGGGCCAGGACTTGAGGTCCTTGATGCGCAGGGGGATCTGCTGGATGGAGACGAGACGGGTCTCGGTGCCGGCGGCGATCTTGGTGACGACCTGGCCGAGGTCGGTGAGGTTGCCGGGCCAGGCGTAGGCCTTGAGGGCGGCGAGGGCGTCGGGGGTGAACTCGACGAGGTTGGCGTCGAAGTTGGGATTGGCGGCCTGGGAGGTGAAGTATTTGACGAGAGCGGGGATGTCCTCGGCGCGCTCGCGCAGGGGCGAGAGCACGACGGGGAGCGCGGCCACGCGGTAGAAGAGTTCGTCGTTGAACTTGCCCTCGTCGGTGAGCTTTTCGAGGTCGGCCGTGGTGGTGCAGATGAGGCGGAAGCCGTGGGCGGTGTTGCGCAGCACGCCGACGAGCTCGGCCTGCATGGGCTCGGGGAGCTGCTCGAGGTTTTGCAGGAGCAGGGTGCCGTTGCGGGCCTGTTGAACCCAAGAGCCGCCCTGGCCGTTTTCGCCGAGGAGGCCGGAGCGGAAGTTTTCCTCGGAGCTGACCGCGCAGTCGATGCGCACCATGGGAACGGAGACGCCGGAGGCCTCGTGGAGAATCTCGGCGATGGTGGTCTTGCCGGTGCCGGCCTCGCCCTGGAGGAGGACGGGGGTGCGCACGGCGGAGAGTTTTTTAACCTGCTGGATGAGGCGTTTGTTGGTCGCGCTGTTGCCGACGAGGCGTTGCTCGAGATTGAGCGCACCGACACCTCCGGAGGCAATGGCCGGCTGTTCGTCGGCGTATTGCTTGAACTCGATGCCGCGCTTGAGGGTGGCGAGGAGCTCGTCGACGCGGAAAGGCTTCTGCAGGTAGTCAAAGGCGCCAAACTTGAGGGCCTGCACGGCGCTCTCGGTGGAGGCGTAGGCCGTCATGATGATGACGACGGCGTTGGGGTCGTAGGCGCGGACCTGCTTGAGGAGGGTGATGCCGTCCATCGGCTTCATGTCGATGTCGGCGAGGATCAGGTCGAACTTGTCCTGCTTGTAGCGCGCGAGGGCTTTTTCGCCGTCGGTGGCGAAGGCGGTGGTGTAGCCCGTGGGCTGGATGACCGCATCGAGCATCTCGTGGATGGAGAGGAGGTCGTCGACTATCAGGATGGAAGGCATGGAGAGACGGGAAATGACAGGTATCGGAACGAACCGCGCCCGGACTTAGCGGAGAATCACTGGAGTCCGCCGGCGACGGCGCCGAGCTGGAAGATCGGCAGGAACATGGCCATGACGATGCCGCCGACCACGACGCCGAGGAACACGATGAGCATGGGCTCGATCAGCGAGGTGAGCGAGGCGACGGTGGCCTCGGACTCGGTGTCGTAGAAATCGGCGATCTTGTTCATCATGCCGTCGACGTTGCCCGTGGATTCGCCGGCCTTGACCATGTGCTTCATCATGGGCGGGAAGAAGGTGTTGACGGCGAGCACCTCGGAGACTTGGCCACCTTGACTGACGTGGCGGGCGATCTCGGAACAGGCGTCCTCGATCTGCACCTTGTTGCTGGCCGAGGACACGATTTCCAAGGTGCGCAGAATGGGCACGCCGGAGCGGATCAGGGTGGCGTAGGTGCGGCAGAAGCGGGAGAGGGCGATCTTGTGGATCAGGCCGCCGAAGATGGGGGCGCGCACGAGACTGAGATCCTTGATGCGCCGGCCCTTCGGGGTGGAGACGAACTTCTTGAACAGGAAGAAAAACGCGATGGCGCCGAGGATCAGCCAGTGGATGTTGTATTTCAGGAAGTCGCTCAAATCGATGAGCATCTGGGTGGGCGCGGGCAGCTTGGCACCAAAGTCGGCGAACATGCTGGCGAAAACCGGAATGACGAAGATCAGCAGCACGTTGACCAGCGCGATGGCCAGGCCGATGACCGCGATCGGGTAGGTCATGGCGGACTTGATCTTCTTGGTCAGCTTGACGCTCGACTCGAAGTAGCTGGCGACCTTGGACAGGATCTCCGCCAGAGCGCCCGAGGCCTCGCCGGCCTCGATCATGGAAATGAAGAGTGAGTTGAACGACTTGGGGAAAAGTTTGACGGCGTTGGAGAACGAGTTGCCCGACGCGATGTCGTTGCGCACGTCGCGGATGATGATGCGAAACACCGGGTCCTCGGTCTGGTCCTGCAGGGCCTCCAGACACTGCACGAGGGGCAGGCCGGCGTTGAGCAGCGAGGCGAGCTGCTGGGTGAACACGGCGAGTTCGCCGAGGGGGAGCTTGTAGTTCTTCGCCTTCTTCTCGAGGGCCTTTTGCTTCGCCAAGGCTTGGGCCGCGGCAAACCCGACCTTTTTCTTGGGGGCCATGCCGGAGGAACCGCCCAGCGGTGATCCCGATCCGCTCGGAGCACTGGTTATAAACGCCATGTTGGGCAGCAAAAACATCCGCTCCGCGTGCGGCAATGCGCGATTTTACATTTCACCGCCTGTTTACGAACGGCCCGTTGTCGCGAGGGTTGACAGGGCGGGCCGCGCGCGGGCATTGATGCGGACGCTTCAAGCGACGCGGCCGTAGTTTAGTGGTAAAACTCCACTCTTCCAAAGTGGTCTCGAGGGTTCGATTCCCTCCGGCCGCACCACTCTGAAAGCGCTGGTCCTGCGATAAATGCAGCCGCGATTCGTAGGCATGCCAACGCAACCGCCTCGCGATCACCGCCACGGGCCCAAGGCCTGACCCGAAGGCTTCCTGCAAGACCCGCAATCTGCAAATAGCGCTCGTGAGACGACCGTGCAATTTGCGCCTCCAGACGAGCCAATCATAGCCCGCCAGAGCCACTTCCAACTCCCCCACAGCTAGTTGCGAGACAGGCAACTTCAATGGCATCCACACTGCTTGGCAGGGATCCGTGACCTCCCCGCTCCACTGGCGAATCCTCTCCCGCGGTCGACTCTGCGACCTCAGCACCAGCCGGCCATGGATGGTTTCCGAGAAAGGTAGAGCAGCATGAATCTTCATTCCGGCACACCCTTCTGGCCTCTCCGCGACGGGCTCTCCGCGGTCTTCCCTCCGCTGGGCGGCGCCGAAGACACCGAGGTTGCCATTCTCGGGGCGGGCATCACCGGAGCGTTGATCGCGCATTCGCTCGCCGAAGCAGGCGTGCCCTGCGTTGTGCTTGACCGACGCGACGCCGCGTCCGGCAGCACCGCCGCCAGCACCGCGCTGCTGCAATACGAACTCGACGTGCCCCTCCACCGGCTGGCCTCGATGATCGGCGAGCAGAACGCCGTGCGGGTTTACAAACTGTGCCTGCGGTCGCTCGACAGGCTCGGGCAGATTGATCGGAGTCTGGGCGGCGGCCATGGATTTCGCCGCCGGCAAAGCCTGCAGGGCGCCGCCAGAAAAGCCCACGCAGCCGCCCTGCGACGCGAGGCCGACATCCGTTCGCGCAACGGCTTCGATGTCGAGCTGCTGGACCGCCGGTCTCTGCGCAAGCTCTGCGCCCTGCCATACCACCACGCCCTGCTCTCGGAGGATGCCGCCGAGGTTGATGCCTATCTGTTGACCGGTTCGCTGCTCATGGCCGCCGCCAAAGCCGGGGCCAATATCCACGACCGCACGGCCGTCACCCGCATGCGCCGCGCCCGCAACGGCAACATCACCCTGTGGACCGACCGGGGGCATTGTGTGCGCGCCCGGCACCTGGTGATCGCCACCGGCTACGAAACCCGCCCCTACCTGCCCGACGGCATCGTGTCGTTGGTTTCCACCTACGCGTTGGTGACCGAGCCGCAACCCGAGTGGCCGGGCTGGCCGGAGAATTGCCTGATCTGGGAAACCGGCAGGCCGTATTGCTACCTGCGCCGCACGCCGGACGGGCGCGTGATCGCCGGCGGCTACGACGAGCCGCTGACGGATCCCGCAAAACGCGACGAGATGCTGCCGGCCAAGGCCGCCGCCCTGCTGCGCAAGCTCCGCCGGCTGTTGCCCGGCGCGTGCTGCGAGACGGCGTGGTCGTGGTGCGGCACGTTTGCGGAGACCCGCGACGGCATGCCCCACATCGGGCCGCGGCCGGACGGGCCGCCCAACGTGTATTTCGCCCTTGGATACGGCGGAAACGGCATCACCTTCAGCCAGCTGGCCTCGGAGATCATCCGCGACCTGGTGGTCGAGGGACAAAGCCCGGAAGCCGACCTGTTCCGGTTCGACCGGCCCTCGGCGCGGGACTGAAGCGCATCCATGGCCGCAAAAAAGCCGCGCTCCGGTAGGGAGCGCGGCTTGGTGATTTTTCAGGATTTGGCCGCTTAGGATTCAGGATTTCCAGCGGCCAAAGCCGCGGGCATCAGGCCTCGAGCTGCGGGCGGGTGGGCTCAGGCCAGTCGATGTGGAAGAACTTGCCGCGGGGCTGGTCGACGCGCTCGTAGGTGTGGGCGCCGAAGTAGTCGCGCTGGGCCTGAAGCAGGTTGGCCGGCAGACGGGCGGCGCGGTAGGCGTCGTAGTAGCTGAGGGCCGAGGCGAAGGTGGGCACGCTGATGCCGTTCTCGACGGCGAGGGCGATGACCTTGCGCCAGTTGTCCTGGGCCTTCTGGATCGTCTTGTTGAAATACGGATCGAGGAGGAGGTTCGCGAGCTTCGGGTTGCGGGCGTAGGCCTCGGTGATCTTCTGCAGGAAGGCCGCGCGGATGATGCAGCCGCCGCGGAAGATCTGGGCGATGGCGCCGAAGTTGAGCTTCCAGCCGTATTCGGCCTGGGCGGTGCGCATGAGCTGGAAGCCCTGCGCGTAGGAGCAGATCTTCGAGCAGTAGAGGGCGTCGTGGATGGCCTTGATGAGCTCCTTCTTCTTGGCGGGGGAGAACTTCTTCACCTTGGGACCCTTGAGGATCTTGGAGGCGGCGACGCGCTCTTCCTTGATGGCGGAGAGGCAGCGCGAGAAGACGGACTCGGCGATGGTCGGGGCGGGCACGCCCATGTCGAGGGCGTTGACCGAGGTCCACTTGCCGGTGCCCTTCTGGCCGGCGGTGTCGAGGACGACATCGACGAAGGCCTTCTTGGAGGCGGGGTCCTTCTGCTTGAGGATGTCGGCGGTGATCTCGACGAGGAAGCTGTCGAGGGCGCCCTTGTTCCACTCGGAGAAGATGTCACCCATCTCGGCGGGCTTGAGGCCGAGGAGGTTCTTCATGAGCTCGTAGGCTTCGCAGATCATCTGCATGTCGCCGTATTCGATGCCGTTGTGCACCATCTTGACGTAGTGGCCCGCGCCGTTCTCGCCAATGTAGGTGGTGCAGGGCACGCCGCCCTTGACGGGCTTGCCGGGCTTGGCGCCCATGATGGGCTTGCCGGTCTTCTTGTCCACCTTGGCGGCGACGGCTTTCCAGATGGGCTCGAGGTGTTTGAAGGCGGCCTTGTCGCCGCCGGGCATCAGGGACGGGCCGAAACGCGCGCCTTCCTCACCGCCGGACACGCCGGAACCGATGAAGAGGAAACCCTTTTCCTTGAGGGCCTTCTCGCGGCGGATGGTGTCGGTCCAGAGGGCGTTGCCACCGTCGATGATGATGTCGCCGGGCTCGAACACGGAGGTGAGGCCGTCGATGACGGCGTCGGTGGCCTTGCCGGCCTGGACGAGGATGATGGCCTTGCGGGGACGGGAGAGGGAGGCGGCGAACTCCTCGAGGGTCTTGGTTGAAACGAGGCCGCCCGGGGTGTCCGGGTTCTCGGCGACGAACTTTTCGGTCTTCTCAACCGTGCGGTTGTAGACGGAGATGCGGAAGCCGTGGTCGGCGATGTTCAGGGCGAGGTTCTGACCCATGACCGCGAGGCCAATGAGTCCGATGTCGGAGTGCGTCTTGGACATAAATAAAAGCGCAGGTGTAGGGAGATGCCTCGGCAAAACCAATCCCAATTTCATGGATACGTTCTCATACAGTCCATCAGTCCGCCTCATCGGCGAAAACACCCCTCCCCGCTTCCACAATTGCCAGCGTGGCGCCCGCGCAACACGCTGATTGCATGGAGGTCGAAGACACCAGCCGCATCCGCACCCAGCAAAAAAAGCCCAGCGTGCCCATCCGCGACGGCCTTCGCGGCTATTTGACCCGCTACCGCCGCGAGCGCGACCTCCCCGTCACCTACGAGCGCCTGCGCCGCTTCGCCGACTGCATCCCGCTCAGCGACTCGAAGGGCCGGGCGACCCTCTGGGACAGCGTCTACTACGGCCCCGACGAGATGCGCACGCTGCAGGACGACCTCAAACGCGTCTACGCCATCCTGCGTGTCGACGGCGATCTGTCGGTCATGCAGCACCTCTACATCGACCGCATCGACTACTGCGCCTTCGGCAACTCCGCGCCGTTCCGCATCCGCATCGTCAACGCCTACAACGACAACCCCGACCACTTCTACATCAAGCGCGGCGACGCCTCCCGCGTCTACGGCCTCGAGCTCGAGCACCTGCTCTCGCCCAACCGCCTCAACTACCTCACCCACGGCGGCACTCTCGTCGAGGAACACATCGCCGGCATCCCGGGCAACGAGTTCATCACCCGCTGGATGGCCAGCCCCGAGATCAAGCCCATCCGCCTCGCCAAGGAGCTGGTGAAGTTCAACGAACGCTGCTTCGTCCGCCTGCTGGGCGACATGCGCAGCTACAACTACGTCGTCGTCTTCACCCCCGACTTCGAGGGTGCCCAGATCCGCATCCGCGCGATGGACTTCGACCAGCAGGGCTACGAGGGGCGCATGAACCTCTACCGCCCCCAGTTTTTCAAAGACAACCTCCCCATGGCGCAGTTCTGCATGAAGCACCTGCGCGTCGAGACCGCCCAACAATATCAACGCGAGGAGCAGGTGATGATTCTCCAGCGCGCCGCCATCATCGAGGACCGCCTCAACATGCTGCTCGGCATCATGGCCGCCGACCGCATCGCCCCGCCGGAAAACGTCCGCCAGCTCCGCGGCGAGCTCGCCCAGTATTTCCAACGCGACTCCTACCTGCGCTGCGAATCCATGGGCGCGCTGGTGCGCGAGAACCTCGAGACCATCCGGCTCAACGTGAACAACAGCCTCCCCTCCAAGCCCGGCCTCGGCCTCTGAGCCGACGCCGCCCCAAGTGGCACAGGCATTTCTGCCCGTGCATCCGCGTCGCCCGCGGCGCGCCCGCCGCCTTTGGCTATTTACGCCGGCACTCCGGCCCGCGCATGCTGTCGGCTTTCCCGTCCCGATCACCATGCACGTCGCCCGCCGCCTCGCCGCCCTCCTCCTCTGCGCCCTCGCCGCGCATGCGCCCGTCCGTGCCGCGACCGGCCCCGCTGCCGACGATCTCGCCGCCATCGTCGCCCGCCAGCAACCGCTCATCGAGCAGGCCGCGACCAAACAAACCCCCGAGGAACTCGAGGACCTCCGCCCCCGCTTCCAAAAACTCGTCCACGACTACGAGGCCCTGCTTGCCCGTCACCCCGGCTTCGCCGCCGCCCACGCCAGCTACGGCCTCCTCCTCGCCAATCCCGTGGTGGGCGAACGCAAGCAGGCCGCCGTCCAGTTCCTCGCCGCCAACCGCCTCGACCCCGACATCCCTCTCGTCAAAAACCAACTCGGCAACTTCCTCGCCGAGGAAGGCAAACCCCTCGAAGCCCTGCACTACTACCTCGAGGCCGTCGCGTTGTCCCCCCGCGAGCCGCTCTACCACCATCAGATCGGCACGCTGCTCGTCGAGGCCCGCGACACCTTCCTCACCAGCGGCCAGTGGACCCGGCAAAAACTCGACGACGCCATGCTCGACGCCTTCGCCGAGGCCGCCGAACTCGCCCCCGATCGCTTCGACTACGCCTACCGCCACGCCATGGCCTACTACGACCTCGCCGAACCCGAATGGCCCGCAGCTCTCGAACTTTGGCGCGAACTCCAGGAACACGTCGAGACCGCCGCCGACCGCCAGCTCCTGCAACTCCACGAGGCCAACGTCCTCGGTAAACTCGGCCAGACCGCCCAGGCCCGCGCCCTCCTGCGCAAGGTCACCGAACCCGTGCTCGCCGTCCAAAAACAAAAGCTCCTCGCCGAACTCGCCCCGCCCGCGGCCCCCGCCACCGTCCCCGTCGACGCCGCGCCCTGATCGCGCACCCCATCTTCCATCACCCATCTCCCATCTCCCATCGTCCATCGCCCGATGTCCCTGCTCGACAAAATCGAACGCCGCCTCGCCCCCTTCGCCGTCCCCCACCCCACCCTCTGGCTGGTCGCCGGACAGACCTTTGTCGTGCTCGCCAGCCTGCTCGGTCTGCTTGATCCGAACCGGCTGCTGCTTGTGCCCTCGCTCGTGATGGAGGGCGAGATCTGGCGACTGCTCACCTTCGTCTTCATTCCGCCCAACGCCAGCTGGCTGTTCATCGCCTTCGCGCTCTACGTGCTCTACTTGTTCGGCACGTCGCTCGAGCAGCAGTGGGGCGTCTTTCGCTTCAATGTCTTTTTGCTCACCGGTTACGTCTTCACGGTCGCCGCAGCCTTCGTGTTTCCGGACTACCCCGCCACCAACCAGTTCGTCAACGGCTCGATCTTCCTGGCGTTTGCCCACCTGAACCCGACCTTCACGATGATGCTCTTCTTCATCCTGCCGGTGCAGATCCGCTGGCTCGCCGCCTTCGCCTGGCTCATGGCGCTCGCCGGCCTCGTCCTCGGCGACAACCCCACCCGCCTCATGATCGTCGCCGCCGCCGGCAACTTCCTGCTCTTCTTCGGCCGCTCGATGATCAGCGATCTCCGCTCCGGACGCCGCCGCATGCAGTATCACGCCAAGCAGGCCGCCGCCCGCCGCGAGGCCGCCGAGACCCCGCGCCACACCTGCGTCGTCTGCGGCAAGAACAGCAACGATCACCCCGACCTCGACTTCCGCTACTGCTCCAAGTGCGCCGGCGACCAGTGCTACTGCCCCGAGCACCTCCGCGATCACGAACACGTCACCGAGGACAAACTCCATGCCTCCTCGTAAACCCGCCAAAAAAACCGCCGCCCGTAGCAGCGCCGGTCACGGCGCTGGCCCCGCCCCGCGCAAAACTTCCCAGCCGGCCGCCAACCCCCGCACCCTCGGCCAGTGGCTCGAGCACGCGCTGGAGCGCTACGCCGCGCACAACGCCGCCCTCGGCCAGGTCGCCGACAACGCCCACGACGACGCCCTCCTGCTCCTACTCCGCCTGCTCGGCCTGCCGCTCGACAGCGACGAGTCCGTGCTCGACCGCGTGCTCACCGCCGCCGAGGCCAAGCGCGTGTTGGCCGCCCTGCACCGCCGCGTCGAGCAACACGTGCCCACCGCCTACCTCATCGGCGAAGCCTGGCTCGGCGGACACCGCTTCCACGTCGACGAACGCGTCATCATCCCCCGCAGCTACTTCGTCGAACTCATCCCGCACCTCGCCGACCTGCTTCCGCCCAGCACGCCCGTGCGCCACGCGGCCGACATCTGCACCGGCTCCGGTTGCCTCGCCCTGCTCCTCGCGCACCAGTTCAAGAAGGCCAAGGTCGACGCCACCGACCTCTCGCCCGACGCGCTTGACGTCGCCGCCATCAACGTCCGCGAGCACCGGCTCGCCGCGCGCGTCGCGCTGCACCGCACCGACGTGTTCGCCGACGTGCCGTCACCGGAAGGTGGATACGACCTCATCATCAGCAACCCGCCCTACGAGCCCAGCGCGCACGTGGACAACCAGCTCCCCGAGTTCAAGGCCGAGCCCCGCATGGCGCACGACGGCGGACCGGACGGCCTCGTGATCATCCGCAAGATCCTCGCGCAGGCCCTGCCCCGCCTCGCCCCGCACGGCGTGCTGCTGATCGAGGTCGGCGGCATCCAAAAACTCATCAACCGCACCTTCGCCCACCTCGACCCCGAGTGGCTTGATACTGAGGACGGCACCAACTGCGTCTGCCTCTTCCGCGCCACGAGCATCGCCTCCGCCTGACGAAGACCAAGGAGAACGGACATTCCTGTCCGTTCGCGCCGGACGGCAAAACCCAAACGGACAAGCATGTCCGTTCTCCATCATTCGGCGGCTCGCTCCCGCCGACAAAAAAGCCCGGCTCATCCGGAGCCGGGCGCAAACCACGCGACGATCACCCGCGGTTTACTTGCGGTCGAGCACCGCGTTCCACTTGGCCAGGTTGGCGGCCTGCGCCTTGAAGAGCGCGTCCGTGGAGTCGAGCACCTTGATGGACTTGATCTTGTCGCCCTTGGCGATCGCGTTGACCACGTCCTGACCCTTGGTGACCTCGCCGAAGACGCTGTGCTTGCCGTCGAGCCACGGCGTCTCGACGTGGGTGATGAAAAACTGGCTGCCGTTGGTGCCGGGGCCGGCGTTGGCCATCGAGAAGATGCCGGGCTTGTTGTGGCGGAGGTTGGGGTTGAACTCGTCGCCGAACCGGTAGCCGGGGCCGCCCGTGCCGGTGCCCTGCGGGTCGCCGCCTTGGATCATGAAGTTGGGGATCACGCGGTGAAAGGTCAGGCCGTCGTAGTAGCCGCGCTTGGCAAGGTTGAGGAAGTTGGCGGCGGTCATCGGCACCTTGCTCGCGAAGAGCGTGCCCTCGATGTCGCCCTTGGTGGTGTGGACCACGACACGGATGTCGGTCACCAGCGGACCGGATTCGTCCGCGCGCAGGCCGGGCACGGCGGCCAGCAACGAGAGGGACGCAAAGGCAACAAGGCGGCGCAGGAAGGAGGAGCGTTTCATGGAGTGTGGGTAGGGTGTGAGGGAGGTGGATTTGAATGGATCCGAATTTTAACGAAAACCCGGAGTTCCTGAGTCAGCGAAAACCCGCGCAGGTTTCCACCCCACAATTACCCCCGCCCGACGCCCCCCGCCCCCCCGACCTCCGCAAACCCGCCGCCAGCCCCGCCACCGGCAAAGAGTAACCCATTAGGTTACTCTTTGACTGCTCTCCAACTGGCCGTTTTCAGAGGGGACGCCTGCAAAGAGTAACCTAATGGGTTACTCTTTTTACATCCATGGGACGCGATAAAGGCGCTTCGGGATGGGAGATTTTGGTAGAATCTGGCATTTTTTGCCAACCATACCGCGTCGATTGGCAAAGGGTTGTGCCGTGCGCGTCGCCGGCCGATATTCTCGGTCATGGACACCACAGCCTGGCTGCACCCGAGAGACGAACTGGTCGCGACGATGGACCGTATCTACCGCTACCACATGACCACCACCTCCGGTGGCAACCTCTCCATCCTCGACCCCGACGGCTCCATCTGGATCACCCCGTCGCGCGTCGACAAGGGCTCCCTGCGCCCCGCCGACATCGTGCGCATGCGTGCCGACGGCACCAAGGAGGGCCTGCATCCGCCGTCCTCGGAGTTTCCGTTTCACCGCGAGATCTACCGCCGCCGGCCCGACATCAAGGCCATCGTGCACGCCCACCCGGGCGCGCTGGTCGCGTTCTCCATCGTGCGCCGCCTGCCGGAGACGCGCGTGCAAACCCACGCCCACCACCTCTGCGGCAAGATCGCCTACGCCGAATACGCCTGCCCGGGCAGTCAGGAACTCGGTGACAAGATCGCCGCGACCTTCGCCGAAGGCGCCGACTGCGTGATGCTGGAAAACCACGGCGTGGTCATCGGTGGACGCGACCTCGCCGACGCGTTCCAGCGCTTCGAGACGCTCGAGTTCGTCGCGCAGACCGTCATCCGCGCCTCGGCGCTGGGCGAACTGCGCACGTTGCCCGCCGATTGCCTCGCCAGCCAGGCCGTGCCCGACCTCACGCCGCTCGACCCCGCCCCCGCCTCCAATCGCGAGAAGGAACTGCGCGCTGAGATCTGCGCCTTCGCCCACCGCGCCTACCGCCAGCGGCTCATGATCAGCACGGTCGGGTCCATGTCGGCGCGACTCGACGACAAACACTTCGTCATCACTCCGCGCCGCCGCGACCGGTATGACCTCAAGCCGTCCGGTCTCGTGCGCGCCACGAAGACCTCCGCCGAACCCGGCAAACGCGCCAGCCGCACCAACCGCCTGCACGGCCTCATCTACGAGGCCAACCCCGACATCGGCGTGATCATCAACGCCCAGCCCATGTGCGCCTCGGCCTTCTGCATGACCAACGCCGTGTTCAGCTCCCGCACCATTCCCGAGAGCTACATCGTGCTCAACGACGCGCCCAAGGTTCCGTTTGCCTGCGTGGTCAACGACGCCGAGGAACTCGCCGCGCGCGTCTCGCTCAAAAAATGCCCCGTGCTGCTCATCGAGAACGAGGGCGCGCTCATCGTCGGCCGCACGTTGCTGGAGGCCTTCGACCGGCTGGAGGTGCTCGAGGCCACCGCCGAGGCGTTGCAACTCAGCCGTCCGCTCGGCCCGCTCGTGCCCATGCCCGACAGCGCCCTGCAGGAGCTCCGCGCGGCCTTCGGCATGGACGACTGAGGGCACCGTCACCAAGCCCGCTTGCGCCACCCAACCGACCGCGGCGGCCCCTGCGCTCCGCCGCGGTTTGTGAACCCGTCGTGAACCGCACGCAGGCGGTCCGTGCGCGCTTGTCGCCGAGGCCGCCGTCCGTGCAATGTCGCGCATGGTTGTTCACCCGCGCGGACCCCGGTCACGATTTCGACGCATGTTCGTCGGGATGATCGTCGCCGTCCTCTGTGCAACCACCCTCTGCGCCACCACCGTCCGTGCGACCACCGTCCGCACAAGCGCCGCTCCGCAGGCCGGGACGTTCGGCGCGCCCGCCCCCATCGACTTCGCCGGTCGGCTCCGCACCAAGCTGACACCGCCGGTCGCCATAGCCACCGTGCCGTTTCGCGTCGACGCGACCTCCGCGAGCACGGTGCCCGATTTCCCACTCTGGCTGGAGCGCGCGCAAAAGAGCCGCCCGCCAACCCGCGCCGACCACTACCTGCCAGTCGTCCGCGCCGCCTTCGCCGCGCAGGGGTTGCCCGAGTCGCTCGTGTGGCTGGCCGAGACCGAGAGCAGCTTCGACCCCGCAGCGCGCAGCCCGGTCGGCGCGCTGGGATTGTTTCAACTCATGCCCGCCACCGCCGCGTCGCTCGGGCTCTTTCTTTATCCGCTCGACCAACGCACCGATCCCGCCGTCAGCGCCATGGCCGCGGCGATCCATCTGCGCCGCCTGCACGCCCGCTTCGGCGACTGGCCGCTCGCACTCGCCGCCTACAACGCCGGCGAGGGCGCGGTGCGCCGCGCGCTCCGGACCCATGGCGCCGCCGACTTCGCCGGCATCGCCCCGCACCTGCCCGCCGAGACCCGCGCCTACGTGCCCAAGGTCCTCGCCACCGTGCAGGTGCGCGCGGGCGCGCTGCCCCCGCCGCTCCCCGGCTTCGCGCCCGCCGGACGGATCAAGCCGTAGGGCTTTGCCTTTTCCCCCGAAACCGTTCCAGTCGGGCGCATGAACGTCCACGCCCGCATCTCCAAGGAATGGCGCCGCCGCATGTTTTTCATGGCCCTCATGATCAACGGCAGCGCCCTCTGGTTCCTCTACGACGGCTACATCGCCTGGCCCGCCGAGGAGGCCCGCCACCAGCAGTTGCGCGCGGTCCTGCAGACGCCCGAGACCGACGAAAACGGCGACCCCGTGAAACTGGACATTGAAAAAGTCTCCAAGGACCCCGAGGCCGTGCGCGCCTGGGAAAAATACGCCGAGGCCAACGACCTCCCCGAGAAACTCCCCAAGCACCGCTCGCCCGGCGACCTGTCCGGCCAGCGCGGCATCGGCGGCGTTCTCCTGCTCGGCGGCCTTGCCTTCGTCGGCTGGGTCGCGCTCCAGCATCGCAAGAGCGTGCGCGCCGACGGCGACCTCATCACCGGCGCCAACGGCGAGCAGGTCGACATCAACACCATCGTCGAGATGGACCGCCGCAAGTGGCGCAACAAGGGCATCGCCTACGCCATCTACGAAGTCGACGGCCGCCGCAAACGACTCTGCCTCGACGACCACAAGTTCATCGGCTGCGAGGCCATCATCCTCGAGGCCGAGAAACGCATCGCCGCCCGCAACGGAGATCCCGCGCCCTCCGAGGACCAAACCCCCGCGCCGGTCGCCGACGCCTGAGGCGCGCCGACCAGCGGCGCCATTGCCCGCCCCGTTACCCCGCCCGTGCCCCGTTTCCCACGCCCCCTCACGATCCTCGTCTGCGCCGCGCTGGCGTCGACCACACTCGCGCCGCGCGCCCTCGCCCAGCCGGCCGCCGAGTCCGCCTTCGGCACCACCGAGCGCAGCACCCGCTCGCTCATCGGCATCCTCTACGACCTGAAGCAGACCCAGGACGGCCAGTCCACGCCGATGGACATCAAGCGCTACAACGCGTTCATCGACAAATTCATCGCCTCCGAGTGGGACGAGGCCGTGCTCAACGACTACTTTCGCGCCCCCCTGCCCCTTTACGCCACGCAGGTCTTTTTGCCCCTGATGCCCGCGACCGCCGCGCCCAAGGCCTTTCAGGTCTCCGACGTCGTGCGCCCGCAATTCTGGCTCGTTCACTACAAGGGCCAGGTCTCCGCGCCCGAATCCGGCGAATGGCGTTTCTGGGGTTACGGCGAGGAGGTCTGCAGCGTCGCGGTGAACGGCAAAAACGTCCTCCTCAGCAACTGGAAGGAAATCACCACGCCCACCGTCGGCTGGAAACCCGCGCCCGACGTCGGCCAGACCGTCGCCAGCGGCAAGCTCCGCGCCGGCGACTGGATCAAGCTCGAGAAGGGCGAGGTCATCGACCTCGACATCCTCATCGGCGAGCGCGGCGGCGGCGTCTTCTGCGCGTTCCTCCTGATCGAGAAACGCGGCGAGACCTACCGCAGGGTAAACGGCGCGCCGATCCTCCCCGTCTTCAAGCTCTCCCCCTCGACCATCGAGCAACCCGAGGCCCCCAAGCGCGCCCCCCTTATCGCCAAGGACGGCCCGATCTGGATCGGGGTGGAGTGAACCGATGAGCAACCCGCCCCGCCAGCCGCCACGTCAACACATCCCCCCGGCGAAAGGCATCGGGCGCGCGCTCGCGAGCATCGCCGCCATCGGGGCGCTGGCCGTGGCGGGGTGCGGACAACCGCGCACACATTGGCGCGTGCACGTCGATCCCGCCGGCATATGCGGAATGGGCATCCATGATCCTGCGCAAGCCACGTCGCGTGCCTTGGAAGCGACCTCCCAAGAATTATCGGTCACCCTGGCTGATCCGGAGTTTTGGAAGATTCACTTCAATTCTCCGGCGGCACCCGTTCCGGACGTTTTGGCCGACATGCAGGTCCGCCCCGTCAAAATCACGCCCGCTGGTTTGGCCGAGTGCCGCATAAGCTTCCTCAACGGCAATGCCCCGACCGACGAAATCTCACGCGATCGCTTCGCCCGCGCGCTTCACAGCTACCATGAGGCACGCCGTCACGCATCGGACGTCGCGGCGATCACCCGGCTCAAAACCCTTGCGGCGGACATCGCCTCCAAACCCGACGAGGAGTCGGTCCGGCTTTATCAGGCCATTCAGGAAAGGATCGCCGCCGCCGAGGCGGACCTCCTGCGGCCAAAGTCGTCGCTGACCGTCATCATCACCGCCGAATAATCCGGCCGGGAATTATCCGGGACATTTTTCAGACCGGTCTAAACAAGCGCGACTTCCGGTCGATATGAAGCGTGCTTATGATTACCCAAGCGTTTTCCCAAAGCCAACTGCTCGAGGCGGCCAAAGCGCTGCCCGTCACCCCCCGCATCATGGCGCAACTGCACGCCATACTCATGGACAGCCACTCCGGCATCAACGACATCGCCGCGCTCATCGGGCGCGACCCTTCGCTGACCGGCCGCCTGTTGAAAATCGCCAACAGCCCCGCGTTCGGCAACGGCAAGGTCGGTGACCTGCACGATGCTCTCCGCCGGGTCGGCTTCGGCGAGGTCTTCCGTCTCGTCGGCGTGGTCACCAGCCGCGACCTGGCCGGCCGCGCGCTGCGCTGCTACGGCTGCGACGCCGAGCACTTCGGACGCCATAATCTTTTCTCGGCCATCGTCGCCGAACTCGCCGCCGAGCGCACCGGCCTCGCCTCGCGCACCGCCTACACCGCGGGCCTGCTCCGCACCGTCGGCATGATCGTCCTCGACAAGCTCAACGCGCCGTCGCTCCGCGAGGCCGAGACGTATCCAAATTCCGAACACGAACGTCTGCTCGAGTGGGAGGAACACGCCTTCGGCACCACCCACCAGCAGGTGAACCGGCTGGTGCTCGGCGACTGGAACTTCCCGGCCGAGATCATCGCCGCCGTCGGCCCCCGCCCGGACGACGCCCGCGCCGTCTCGCCCTACGCCAACCTGCTCGACCTCGTCGGCAGCATGGTGCGCTCCGCCGGATACGGACTCGGCGTCAACCGCCACGGTTTCGGCATCTGCCACGAGCAGCTCGAGCGCTCCCGCCTCACCATGGACGAGGCCAACGACATCCTCGATCAGGCCAAGGCCGCCCTCGCCAACTTCCAGGGCTGAGCAGCTGGAGCATTTCAGCTGGAACTGCAGCCGCCGTGTCCGGCGATAAACGTAGGGGCCGAGCTCGCTCGGCCCGTTTGTCGTCGTGGGAAAAAGCGGCTCCGTCGGCGAGTGCGTGCTCAACGGGCTTTGCAAGCAAAGCCCCTACGAAGCGGTCACCACTGTCTTTGAAACGCGGTGAAACGAAGGCCGTCGCTGTTTTGGCGAAACGCCGCGCTCAGCCCTCGACCACCACGAGGGTCTCGCCGGCGTTGACGGGACGGCCCTCGGCGCAACGCACCTCGCGGACCTTGCCCGCGCGCGACGCCACCACCGTCACCTCCATCTTCATCGACTCGAGGATCACCAGCGGATCGCCCTCGGCGACCGTCACGCCGGGCTCGGCCACGATTTTCCAGACGTTGCCCGGGATGTGCGCCGGCACCGCCACGCAGCCCTCCGGGACCGCGCTCTCGTCGACCGCGGCGGCGGACTCGTCGCTCGCCGAAAAGTTGATCTGTCCGCTCTCGATCCAGCGCTGGCGCTCGGCCTCGAACGCCGCCTGCTGGTGCGACTTGAAGGCCGCGATGGAGTCGGCGTTGTCCGCGAGAAACTTCCGGTATTCGCGCAGTTTGAACGTCGTCTCCTCGATGCGCAGCTTGACCTTGCCCTGCGGGAAATCCTCGCGGAACCGCGTGAGCTCGGCATTCGAGACCGGATAGAACTTGATCTGGTCGAAGAAGCGCAGCAGCCAAGGTTTTCCCTCGGTGAAGTCAGCCGTCTGCTTGTGACGATTCCACATCTGACAGGTGCGGCCGATGAACTGGTAACCGCCCGGGCCCTCCATGCCGTAGATACAGAGGTAGGCGCCGCCGATGCCGACGGCGTTCTCCGGAGTCCACGTGCGGGCGGGGTTGTATTTTGTAGTGACCAACCGGTGACGCGGATCGACCGGCGTCGCCACCGGCGCGCCGAGATAGACGTCGCCCAGCGCGAGCACGAGCCAGCTCGCATCGAAGCAAATGCGATAAACCTCCTCCAGCGAGGGCAGGTCGTTGATGCGGCGGATGAACTCGAGGTTGCTCGGGCACCACGGCGCGTCCTTGCGCACGATCTGCATGTATTTGCGGATGGCGAGCAGGGTCGACTCGTCCTCCCACGAGAGCGGC
>JAUWBF010000061.1 GCA_030601755.1 Verrucomicrobiota bacterium
TGGAAGCTCGGCGTGCGCGACGCCGCCACGATGCGCGACGCCATCATCAAGCACCGCCACGAGCGCACCTTCATCTTCGGCGTGGTCTTCAACCACTCCTCGCACCACATCCTGCTGTGCGACTGGCTGCGCAGCGGCGGCATCGATCCGCAAAAGGACGTGCGCATCGTGATCGTGCCCCCGCCCCAGCTCTTCCGCAACCTCGCCGCCGGCACCATCGACGGCTACTGCGTGGGCGACCCGTGGTGCTCCCTCGCCGTGCGCGAGAAGATCGGTTGGTGCGCCGCCATCAGCCGCGAACTCGCCCCCGGCCACGCCGAGAAGGTGCTCATGGTGCGCCGCGACTTTGCCGAGCAACACTCCGACGAGCACCTCGCCATGGTCGCCGCCATCTCCGAGGCCGCCGAGCTGTGCGAGACCGAGGCCTTTCGCCCCGAACTCGTCGAACTGCTCGCGCGCCGCGAATACCTCAACGTGCCCGCCCGCGTCATCCACGCCAGCCTCGTGGGCCCCTTCGACCTCGGCCACGACCGCAGCGTGAGCGCGCAGGACTTTATCCACTTTCACGCCGACGACGGCGCCAGCGATCCCACCACCGCCAAGGCCAACTGGATCATCGAGCGCTTCACCCGCCACGGCCTCATCCCCTCCGGTCAATCCGTGCCCTCCGACCTCGCGCGACGCACGTTCCGCACCGACCTCTACCACCGCGCGCTCCGTCAGTTCGGCGCAGCCGCCAAGGCCTGAACCTCCCCTCTCCTCCAGCCCACCAACAGAACCCGTCAGCATCGCACACCATGATCAAACTCCATCGACAACTCGCCGCGCTAGGCGTCCTCGGCCTCGCCGCCGTCGCGCAGGCCGCGACCCTCGAGAAGACCGACCTCAAGTTCGGCTTCATCAAGCTCACCGACTGCGCCCCCCTCGTCATCGCCAAGGAAAAGGGCTTCTTCACCGCCGAGGGCCTCTCCGTCGAGGTCGTCGCCCAGCCCAACTGGAAGACCCTCCTCGACAACGTCATTTCCGGCAACACCGACGGCGCGCACATGCTCTCCGGCCAGCCCATCGCCGCCACCATCGGCATCGGCACCAAGGCCGACGTCGTCACCGCCTACACCCTGGATCTCAACGGCAACGGCATCACCGTCTCCAACGACATCTGGGAGCAGATGCAGCTCAACGACATCGAGCTCGACACGCCGACGCCGAAGCACCCCATCACCGCCGCCGGCCTCAAGCCCGTCGTCGCCGACTACATCGCCCAAGGCAAGAAGCTTCAGATGGGCATGGTCTTCCCTGTATCCACCCATAACTACGAGCTGCGCTACTGGCTCGCCGCCGCCGGCATCAACCCCGGCTTCTACACCCCCGCCGACGTCGGCGGCCGCACCGGCGCCGAGGTCGAACTCTCCGTCACGCCCCCGCCGATGATGCCCACCGTGCTCGAGGCCGGCAACATCCAGGGCTACTGCGTCGGCGAACCGTGGAACCAGCAGGCCGTCGCCAAGGGCATCGGCGTGCCCGTCACCACCAACTACGACATCTGGAAGAACAATCCCGAAAAAGTCTTCGGCGTGACCAAGGCCTGGGCCGACGCCAACCCCAACACCCACGTCGCCGTCGTGAAGGCCCTCATCATGGCCGGCAAGTGGCTCGATGAAACCGATGCCGACGGCAAGCTCGTCAACCGCGAGGAAGCCGCGCGCATCCTAGCCCAGCCCAATTACGTCGGCGCCGACTACTCCGTCATCAAGAACTCCATGACCGGCACCTTCATTTTCCAGAAGACCGACGTGCGCTCCATGCCCGACTTCAACGTTTTCTTCAAATACCACGCCACGTATCCGTGGTATAGCGACGGCGTCTGGTTCCTCACCCAGATGCGCCGCTGGGGCCAGATCGCCGACTCGAAACCCGCCGATTGGTATGCCGAGACCGTCAAAAAAATCTACCTGCCCGACGTCTACCTCGCCGCCGCCAAGGCCCTCCTGGATGAAGGCAAGATCGCCAAGTCCGACATCCCCTGGGACACCGACGGCTACAAGCCCGCCACCAACGAGTTCATCGACGGCAAGACCTTCGACGCCCGCGATCCCATCGGCTACATCAACAGCTTCGAGATCGGCAACAAGGACCCGCTGTAAGTCCCCGCCCTTCCCAAGCCCACTTTCCAGCACAATCCAAAGTCGCACCAGCGCCGGGGCCCCACCGCCCCGGCGCTTTTTTTGCGCCCAAGGAGGGCGGGCATTCCTGCCCGCCCGGAGCGACCTTCGCCCACGACCAAGCCCCTTTCTCGCCCCATCGCTCCCGCCCTCCTCGATGATCATTTTAATTCATTATCACGATTAAATGTTTGAACCGCGTTTATGGCTCACCTCGCCCCGGCTGGCACAAACCGCGCTAAATCCACGCCGGTCACCACGACCGCATCCGCACCTTTCGTTTTCGTTCACCACATGTCCTTCAAATACCGACTTCTCAAAGCCATCGATGTCGCCGGCCTCCAGATCCTCGATCCGGTGGTCCGCCTCTGCTACGCGGAGGAGCCCAAGGTGCAGCTCAAGCGCATCGGGCTCTTCATCGTCATTCCTACGATCACGTTCGTCGCCTTCCTAGGGCTTTGGGGCTACCTTGCGCCCAAGCACACCACCAAGTCCGGCGAGGTGCCCACGCCCTCCGTCGTCTGGGATGCCGCCAAGGGCATCCTCCGCTTCCACGAACGCGAGGACGCCAAGACCGCCGACTTCAACCTCACCGGCGTCCGCCGCGAAACCGAGCTCGCCGAGGTCAATGCCCGCATGGCCGAGCTCGAACCCGCCGCCAGGGAAGCCGCCGCCGCCGTGACCGCCGCCGAGCAGGCCGCCCGCGAGAAGCTCGCCGCCGACGTCGCCCCGCTCTCCGAGGCCTACCGCGAAAAACGCCGCGAGTTCGCCGCCGCCGCCAAGGCGCGCCAAGCCGCGCTGCTCGAGCAGGCCGCCACCATCGCCGCCGGCGACGCGGACGCGACCACCGCATTCCAGCGCGCCTACGCCGAGCACGAGGCCAAGTCCGCCGCCGAGGCCGAGATCATCAAAAAAATGCGCGACGAACAAAAAGCCGCCGAGAACGCCCGCAATCCCGAACTCGCCGCCGCCCGCCTCGCCAGCAACCGCATCGAGGAAGAGCTGCAGTTCCTCCGCAAGCGCCAGGCCCTCCTGACCGCCGAGAACGCCCCACTGCGCGCCGACGAACTCAAGGCCAAGCTCGCCGCCGACGAGGCCGCTTTGCTCGCCGCCACCGAGCCCGCCCAGCGCCTCGCCCTCGCCAAGTCCATCTCCACCCAGCGCGACAGCCTCGCGCAGCTCGAGGCGGCCACCTACTCGCGCCCCTGGACGCTGCCCGACCAGATCGGCCGCTCGCTGCGCTGCGTGTTTCTCGGCTTCCTGATCGCCTCCGCCATCGCCATCCCGCTCGGCCTGCTCTGCGGACTCAGCCCGGTCGTCATGGCCGCGCTCACCCCGCTCATCTCGCTCTTCAAGCCCGTCTCGCCGATCGTCTGGCTGCCGATCATCTTCATCATCGTCGGCGGCTTCATTCCCGATCCGTCCAGCTCGGGCATCCTGGATTTCTTCAACGCCATCCCGCTGCTCGGCGGCGTCGGCATCAACCCCGCCTTCCTCGCCTCCGCGCTCACCGTCGCGCTCTGCTCGCTGTGGCCCACGCTGGTCAACACCGCGCTTGGCGTCGCCGCCGTCGACAAGGACCACATGAACGTCGCCAAGGTCCTCCGCCTCGGCGTCTGGGCCCGCCTCTTCAAGATCATCATTCCCTCCGCGCTGCCGCTCATCTTCGCCGGCCTGCGCATCTCGCTCGGCGTGGGTTGGATGGTGCTCATCGCCGCCGAGCTGCTCTCGTCCTCCGAGGGCATCGGCAAGTTCGTCTGGGACATGTTCAACAACGGCAGTTCGCAGACCTTCGCCCAGATGTTCGTCGTCGTGTTCGTGGTCGGCGTCATCGGCCTCGCCCTCGACCGCATCATGATCGTCTTCCAGCGCCTCGTCTCCTTCGACGGCGCACCCACCTCGCTCTAAACGTCATGGCCTATCTCGAACTCAAAAACGTCTCCCTCGGCCACGGTCCGCAGGGCCGCCGCACCGAGGTGCTCAAGGACGTCAACCTCGCCGTCGAGGAGAACGAATTTGTCGCCATCATCGGCTTCTCCGGCAGCGGCAAGTCCACCCTCATCAACCTCATGGCCGGCCTCGCCCTGCCCGACTCCGGCGAGGTCACCATCCACGGCAACCGCGTCACCGGCCCCGGCCCCGACAAGGGCATCGTGTTCCAAAACTACTCGCTGCTCCCGTGGCTCACCGTGTTCGGCAACATCGAGCTCGCCGTTTCCCGTGTCTTCCCGGGGATGAACAAGTCCGAGCGCCGCGACCACGTCATGCACTACATCAAGATGGTCGGCCTCTCGCACGCCGTCGACCGCCGCCCCGCCGCCCTCTCCGGCGGCATGCGCCAGCGCGTGTCGCTCGCCCGCACCCTGTCCATCAAGCCCGACGTGCTACTCCTGGACGAGCCGCTCTCCGCG
This sequence comes from Verrucomicrobiota bacterium, assembly GCA_030601755.1. Taxonomy (GTDB): domain Bacteria; phylum Verrucomicrobiota; class Verrucomicrobiia; order Opitutales; family Opitutaceae; genus JAUWBF01. The sequence continues at coordinate 4,574 of JAUWBF010000061.1, forward strand.
CTCGACGCCCTCACCCGCTCCAACCTTCAGGACGAGATCCTCCGCATTTGGGAGCAGGACAAAAAGACCGTTGTGCTCATCACCAACGACGTCGACGAGGCCGTGCTCCTCGCCGACCGCATCGTGCCCCTCACCGTCGGCCCCGGCGCCACCCTCGCGCCGTCCATCCCCGTCGACATCCCCCGCCCGCGCAACCGCACCGAGCTCAACCACCTGCCCGCCTTCCGCGAGCTCAAGAGCCACACCACCCAGCTGCTGCTCTCCTTCAAAAAGGAAAAACTCAGCTCCACCAAGTCGCTGCCGCCCGCTCCGGCGATCTACCCGGCCGACTTCACCCTTGGTCGTCCCACTCCCGGCAAACCGCGCGCCGTCGCCGAGACCGCCGCCTGATCTCGCGCATCACTTCTTACTTCCGACTTCAAACTTCTTACTTCGATGAGAAACGCCCGCTTCCTCGAAATCTTCCAGCTCGTCAAAGCCTACCCGAATCCCTTTGGCGAAGCCATCCGCGTGGTCGACGGCTTCGACCTCATCGTGCCGCAGGGCGAGCTCGTCTCGATCATCGGCCACTCCGGCTGCGGCAAGTCCACCGTGCTCACCATGATCGCCGGCCTCAACGCGATCTCCTCCGGCGGCATCATCGTCGACGGCCACGAGGTCGAGGGCCCCGCGCCTAACCGCGCCGTGGTGTTCCAGTCCCCCTGTCTGCTGCCCTGGCAGACCGCGTTCGAGAACGTCATGCTCGGCGTGAAGTCCGTCTATCCGTTCGCCTCGAAAAAAGACCGCGTCGCCCTCGTCGAGCACAACCTCGCGCTCGTCGGCCTCGCCGAGTCCATGCACAAGTATCCGCGCGAGATGTCCGGTGGCATGCAGCAGCGCGTCGGCATCGCCCGCGCCATCGCGCTCCAACCCAAGGTGCTGCTCCTTGACGAGCCGTTCGGCCGCCTCGACTCGCTTACCCGCATGGAGCTGCAGGACGTGATCCTCGGCATCCTCGACCGCCAGCACATCACCACGCTGCTCATCACCCACGACGTCGACGAGGCCGTCTACATGTCGGACCGCGTCGTCATGATGACCAACGGCCCCGGCGCCAAGGTCGGCGAGATCATGCACATCGATTTCCCGAAACCCCGCGACCGCCTCAAGATCATGGAGGACGCCCGCTTCTACGGCTACCGCGAGCGCCTGCTGCGCTTCCTCGACGACTGCGGCCACGCCAAGGAGGCGGCGAAAAAGAAACCCGCCGCCACCCCCGTCGCCGCCGGCGTGTGAGGCATTTGGTTGGCCGGAGTAGCGCAGGCTTCCAGCCTGCCGTCGAAACCGAATGCAGGCTGGAAGCCTGCGCTACTTTTTCGTCACCACCCGGCAACTACGCCCGTCCGATCCGGTTGCCGCCGACCAGCCGGCTGATGCCGACGAACAGCGTCTCGGCGAAATTCAGCCGGTGCTGCGATCGGTGAAAGATCGCCCATTCGCGCGCCGGCGGCTTGCGGCCCAGCGGCAGCGCCACCAGCAGACCGCGCGCGATTTCCTCGCTCGCGATCCACGCGGGGAAGATGCCCACGCCGATATCGAGCCGCACCAGTTCCTTGATGACCTCCTCGTTGCCGATCTCGATAAACGGTTGGATCGCCAGCCCCTCGGAGCGCATGTGGTCGTCGATCAGCCGCTTCGTGAACGAACGGCTCTCCGCCAGCACGTAGCGCTGCCGTTCGATTTCCGCGCGATTCACGCGGCCGGCGCGGGCCCACGGGTGCATCGGGTTGACGATGAAGAACAATTCGTCGCGCGCGACGTCGACCATCGTCAATCCGCGGTGCTCGGGGGTGCGCGGACTGAGGCCGAGATCGATGCGGCCCGCCGCCACGTCCTGCGCGATGCCGGCTGCCGGCCCTTGCTCGATCTGGATCGTCACCTCGGGAAAGCTCTCCTTGAACTCGCGGATCACGGCCGGCACCAGGTATTGGCAGGCCGTGGGGCTCGCGCCGAGTCGCAGGCGCCCGCGTCGCCAGTCGGCTCGCGGACCGCCCCGGTTGCCCAATCCGGCGACCGCCTCGAGCACGCGCTCGGCCTCCGGCAGGAACGCCGCGCCCTCGCGGGTGAGCGTCACGCTGCGCGTCGTGCGCTCAAACAGCCGCATGCCCAGCGACTCCTCGAAGCCCTTGAGCGCGTGCGACACCGCCGACGGCGTGAGGTGCAGTTGCCGCGCCGCCTGGCGCATGTTGCCCGCACGCGCCACGGTCACGAAGACCCGCAGTTGCCGCGACTCGATCAGTTCATCCATGCGCGCCGTCGAGCAGACCGCATGCCCTTTGTGCAGTATTATTCAACAGTGTGTCCAAATAGTTTCGCCGTGTAAAACACCAGCGCGCCAAACGCTGGCACCGGCGGTGCTCAACGGATGGCATGCGAAAAAAATCCGTGAAGCCGACACCCGCCCGCGCCGCCGAGCCGCGCCGCGTCAGCATCGGCTACGTGCCGTTGACGGATTGCTCGCCGCTGATCGTCGCGACCGAGCTGGGTATTTTTGAGCGCCGGGGGCTTGAGGTCCGCCTCTCCCGCGAGGCCGGCTGGGCCACCGTGCGCGAGAAGATGCTGCACGGCGAACTCGCCGCCGCCCACGCCCCCGCGAGCATGGTGTTCGAAATGAGCCACGGGCTCGACGTCTCGCCCGTGCCCAGCCTCACCGGCCTCGTGCTCGCCCACAACGGCAACGCCATCACGCTTTCTCACGAGCTGCGCGAGCTGGGCGTCACCGACGCGTTTTCCCTGCGCGAGGTCATCCGGGCGCACCCCGAGCGCCGCTTCACTTTTGCCGGCGTGCTCAAATACTCTTCTCAGCACTACCTCATGCGCCGCTGGTTGCAGTCCGGCGGCATCGATCCCGACCGCGACGTGGACATCGCCATCGTGCCGCCGCCGCTTGTCGCCGAGTGCATGGAGCGCGGCCACCTCGACGGCTACTGCGTCGCCGAGCCGTGGAGTTCCGTCGGCCTGATGAAGGGCGTGGGCTGGTGCGTCACGCTCACCGCGGAGCTCGACCCCATGCACCCCGAGAAGGTCTTCATGGTGCGTTCCGAGTTCGAGCGCGACCGCCACGACGACCACCTGCAACTCATCGCGGCGCTCATCGAGGCCGCACGTTGGTGCGATGATCCCGCCAACCGCCGAAAACTCGCCGCGTTGCTCGCCCTGCCCCGCTACCTCGATGTGCCCGAGTCCACCCTGCGCAACGCCCTCATCGGCCCCTACCGCATGGGCGACGGCCGCACCTGCGACGCCGCCGACGCCATCGTGTTCAACCGTGACGACGCCTCGCGCCCCAGCCCCGAGAAAGCCCGCTGGGTCGTCGAGCAACTGCGGCGCAACCACCTCGAGGCCAATCTCCCCCAGCTCTCCGCCGCCAGCATCCGCGGACTCTACCGCGAGGACCTCTACCACCAGGCGCTCGCCCTGCTGCCCGCCGCCTGACCCTCCCATTTCCCAGCCCAACCGACAACCACCCGACACACACCGACCATGAGCATTCGTCGCCTGCCCTCAGCCCTCGACTCCGAGGCCGACCTGACTCCGCGCTGCCGCCGCGTTTCCACCGACTCCGCCACCACCGCCGCGCTGGCCGACTTCGAGGCCGGGCAAACCGAGGCATTCTGCGGCCTCGAGGCCAAGGGATGCGCGCATCGCCCCGACCAGCCCTGCGCCGAGTGCGCGCCACGCGTCACCGGCGATATCATCAAGTCCTCCGACGACCTGATCGCCGCCAGCGTCGAGCAGGCCATCATTCGCGCCATCTTCCCGCACGACGCCTCGCGTCGCGAGTTCCTGCGCCGCGTCGGCAAGGGCACCGCCGCCGCCATCGTCGCGTCGATGTTCAATCTCGACATGCTGCACTCCATGGCCGCCTCGCCGCTCAAGCCCGGTGCCATTGAAAAACCCGACCTTTCCATCGGCTTCATTCCCATTACCTGCGCCACGCCCATCATCATGTCCGAGCCGATGGGCTTTTATAAGAAGAACGGTCTCAACGCCAAGGTCCGCAAGGCCGCCGGCTGGGCCGTCGTGCGCGACTGGGCCATCAACGGCGAGGTCGACGCCGCCCACATGCTCAGCCCCATGCCGCTGGCCATCACCATGGGCGCCGGCTCCAAGCCCATGAACTTTCTCATGCCCGCCGTGGAGAACATCAACGGCCAGGCGATCACCCTCCATCTCAAGCACAAGGACAAGGTCAAGGGACCGCAGGACATGAAGGGATTCCGCTTCTGCGTGCCGTTCGACTACTCCATGCACAACTATCTGCTCCGCTACTACCTGGCGGAGGGCGGCCTCGATCCCGACAAGGACGTCTCCATCCGCGTCGTGCCGCCGCCAGAGATGGTGGCCAACCTCAAGGCCGACAATGTCGACGGCTACCTAGCGCCCGACCCGTTCAACCAGCGCGCCGTGTATGAGAACTGTGGTTACATCTTCAAGCTGACGAAGGACATCTGGCCCGGCCACCCGTGCTGCGCCTTCGCCATCTCCGAGGACTTCACCAAGCAGTATCCCAACACCTTCATGGCCCTCTGGCGCACCATCATCGAGGCCACCTACTTCTCGTCCGATCCCGCCAACCGCGCCGAGATCGCCGCGGCCATCTCGCCGGCCAACTACCTCAACCAGCCCGAGACCGTGCTCAAGCAGGTGCTCACCGGCCGCTACGCCACCGGCCTCGGAGGCATCGCCGACGTGCCGGACCGCATCGACTTCGACCCGATGCCCTGGGGCGCCATGGCCAAGTGGATCCTGTCGCAGATGGTGCGCTGGGGACAGATTCCCGCCGACACCGATTTCAACAAGATCGCCACCCAGGTCTACCTTGAGAGCGGTTGCACCGATCTCATCAAGGACATGGGCCTCTCCGTGAAGAAACCCGTCCCGACCGGCTACGACATCATGGGCAAATCCTTCGATCCCGCCGATCCCGCCGGCTACGCGAAGAGCTTCGCCATCACCCGCGCCTGAGCCGCCGCCTCCGAGATCACCATAGTGGAACGGCGGAGCCGTTTCGACCGCCGTTCCGCTGCACTACCCATCGCACCTTCCCGCCTTCGCATGCCCGCCCCCCTGGATAAAATCGCCCGCTCCTGCGCGCCCTACGCCATCAGCCTCGTCTTCGCCCTGCTGTTCATCGCCGTTTGGGCCGGCGCGACCCGCCAACCGCGGTTCGACGCCTCGGCGCACTCGCCCGACCAGCTTGAGTTGATGGAGATGAACGGCGACATCGTGCGCGACGAGCAGGGCGCGTGGCAGTTCAACGCCGCCAAGACCGGCGGTCTGCCCGGCCCCGGCGCCGTCTGGGACAAGATCAAGACCGAGACCGGCGAGGCCTTCGTCAAAAAAGGCACCAACGACCACGGCATCGGCTGGCTCATCGGCTACACGCTGCGCCGTTTCTTCACGGGCTTCGTCGCCGCGTCCGTCGTCGCCATCCTGCTGGGGGTGCTCATCGGCCTGTCGCCCCTGCTCTTCAAGGCGCTCAATCCCTTCATCCAGTTGCTCAAGCCCATCTCGCCGCTGGCCTGGATGCCGCTGCTGCTCTACACGGTGAAGGACCCGTTCTGGACCGCCATCCTGGTCGTCTTCATGGCCTCGCTCTGGCCGACCGTCGCCAACACCGCGCTTGGCGTCTCCAATCTCCGCAAGGACTACCTGCGCGTCGCCGCCATGGTCGAGATGAGCTTCGCCCGCCGGCTCTTCACCGTGATCCTGCCGGGCGCCGCGCCGACCATCATCGCAGGTCTGCGCATCTCGTTCGGCTCGGCCCTCGTTGCCGTCGTGCCGGCCGAGATGCTGCTCGGCGAACTCGGCATCGGCTACCTCTCTTGGATCGAGTGGAACAACCTCGATGTCAGCGGCGTGCTCTTCGCCATCATCGTCGTGGGCGTGGTCGGCGTCGCCCTCGACTTCGCCTTCAGCCGCCTCGCCGCCCGCTTCACCTATTCCGAGATCTGATTCCAAGGAAGACAGACATTCCTGTCCGTCCCCCGCACGACACGTATTCAATGAACAAATACCTTTACATCGACCACGTCGGCCGCGCCTACCCGTCGCTCGACCCGGACGCCCCGCGCGGTGCCACGGTCGACGTCTTCAGCGACGTCACCTTCGAGCTCCGTCAGGGCGAGTTCATGAGCATGATCGGCCACTCCGGCTGCGGCAAAAGCACCCTGCTCAACATCCTCGCCGGCTTCGACCAGCCCACCACCGGCGGCGTCTTCCTCGAGGGCAAGCCCATCACCAAGCCCGGCCTCGAGCGCATGGTCGTGTTCCAGAGCTTTGCGCTGATGCCGTGGCTCACCGCCTTTGAAAACGTCCGCCTCGCCGTTCGTCAGGCCCACCCCGACTGGCCCGCCGCCGAGATCGACGCGTGGACGCACAAATACCTCGACCTGATGAATCTCACCAACGCCGCCCGCAAGCGTCCTGCCTTCCTCTCCGGCGGCATGCGCCAGCGCGTCGGCCTCGCCCGCGCCTTCGCGGTCAATCCCAAGCTGCTGCTGCTCGACGAACCCTTCGCGCAGATCGATGCGCTCACCCGCGGCTCCATTCAAGACGAGCTCATGCGCATGTGGCAGGAGACCCGCGGCACCGTCTTCATGGTCACGCACGACGTCGACGAGGCCATTTTGCTCTCCGATCGCATCGCGCTCATGACCAACGGCCCCGGCGCCGAGCTGGCCGAGATCGTCGAGGTCGACATTCCGCGACCGCGCACGCGCGCCAGCCTGATCGACGACCCGCGCTACATGAAACTGCGCAACCACATCCTGCAGTTCCTCGTCTCCGGCGCCCGCCGCGCCGCGCCCGCCAAGCCGCCGACTCCCTCACCCGTCGCCGTGCCAGCCTGAAGCCAAGCGCCGCTCCCCTGCTCCAATCCACCCATTCCCGGTTCAAGCCGAACCGGGCCGCGGCTCCGCCGTGCCAACCTCCAACCACCTCCACCACACCAAGCACCATGAAAAAATCCGCCATGACCGAAGCCATCCTCGCGGCCAAGAAATCCAAGAGCCTCACTTGGGCCGCCATCTCGCAGGCCGCCGGCCTCTCCGAGATCTACACCGTCTCCGCCTGCCTGGGTGAAAACGCGCTGCCCGCCGACGCCGCCGGCAAGGTCGCCACCATTCTTGATCTCGGCTCCGACGTGGCCGACGCGCTCACCGAGTTCGCCGACAAGGGCGCCAACGCCGAGACCGTCTCCAAGGAACCGTTACAATACCGCTTCCAGGAAATCATCTACGTCTACGGCTCCACGCTGAAGGCCGTCATTGAGGAAAAGTTCGGCGCCGGCATCATGAGCGCCATCGACTTCACCATGGACATCGAGAAGGTGCCCGACCCCAAGGGCGACCGCGTGAAGGTCGTCATGTGCGGAAAATTCCTGCCCTACAAAACCTGGTGACGCCACGACCGCGCATGAGAGGGCGGCATAATTCCCAGAAATACAATTCACCTCATTTATCGTCCGGAAAATGCCCGGGGCATCGGCGTTGCTGATTTGGCGCCATGATCCGGACGACCCCGGTCGGCTGAATCTTCCAGTCCAGCAGTCCTCAACCAACACAACCATGACCAAGCACCTCCAACGTCTCGCGACCATCTATGCGCTCGCGTGCACCACCGCCGCTGTATCCGCGGCCGAACCCGCGGCCGCCGGCCCGCTCGAAACCGCCCTCACCAAGGGCAAGGTCAGCCTCGACATGCGCCTCCGCTACGAGCACGTCGACCAACCCGCCACCGAGGCCGATGCGCTCACGCTGCGCACCCGCCTGGGCTACACCACCGGCTCCTACTATGGCTTCACCGCCGGCGCCGAGGCCCAGAACACCACGCAGATCGTCGACGACTACCAGGAGCCCGGCCAGGCCCCCAACGGCAAGTCCGTCGTCGCCGACCCCGAGCTGACCGAGGTCAGCCAGGCCTGGATCGGTTATGCCAACAAGGACTACGCCACCTCCGCCAAGGTCGGTCGTCAGGTCATCATCCTGGACAACTCCCGCTTCGTTGGAAACGTCGGCTGGCGCCAGAACATGCAGACCTTCGACGCGGTCTCGCTCAAGAACTCCTCCATCGAGAAGCTTGATCTCACCTATGCCTACGTCTGGCAGGTGAAGCGCATCTTCGGCGACACCGCCCTTGGCTTCACCGACTTCGACTCGAAGTCACATCTCTTCAACGCCGCCTACTCCGGCCTCCCCGTCGGCAAGCTCACCGGCTACGCCTACCTGCTCGACCTCGAGAACGCCGCCGGCAACAACCTCTCCAGCGCCACCTACGGCCTGAGCCTCACCGGCTCCAAGCCCGTCGGCGACAGTGGCGTCACCCTCGGCTACCGCGCCGAATACGCCACCCAGTCCGATTACGGCGACAACCTCGCCAGCTATGACGCGGACTACTACGTCGCCGAGCTGACCGCCGGCTACAAGGGCTACAGCCTGATGGTCGGCTACGAGGTGCTCGGTTCCGACGGCGGCGCGGCGGCCTTCCAGACCCCGCTCGCCACCGGCCACGCGTTCAACGGCTGGGCCGACCTGTTCCTCAACACTCCCCCCACGGGCCTCGAGGACACCTACATCGGCTTCACCGCCCCCATCCCCGGCGGCGTGAAGCTCACCGTCGTCTACCATGACTTCCAAGCCGAGAGCGGCGGCGCCGACTATGGCGAAGAGTGGGACTTCGTGGCCGGCTACAAGGTCAACAAGTTCCTCAGCCTCACCGGCAAGGTCGCCCTCTACAAGGCCGACACCTTCGGCGTGGATACCGACAAGTATTCCCTCCAGGCCGACTTCAAGTTCTGAGGTCGCCCTCCCCGTTCCCTCGCGAACCACGAACCGCAGCCCGCCCCGGCTGCGGTTTTTTCGTGCGCAAATTCGACCAACGCGAACCGCCGGAGTGGGCGTATTTATACATCAAATACAGTCATGATTTTCCTTAAAACTATTCCTTGTTGAATTGGTCGCCGGACGCGTCGCGGCATCACGGCTGCAACCATCGTCACCGTTGATCGACCCGACCGCCACCACTCCACGCGCACGCACCTCGCCGGCCCGGCAACGCCTCGTCGTGGTCGGCAACGGCATGGTCGGCTGGAAGGTCTGCGATCTGCTCGTCCGTGCCAAACTGCATGAGCAATGGACGGTTGCGGTGCTTGGCGAGGAGCCTCGCCCGGCCTACGATCGCGTTCACCTCACCGATTATCTCTCCGCCTCAAGCGGTCTCGAGCTGGCCCCGCGCGAGTGGTATGAGCGCAACGGCATCGATCTGCACACCGGCGACCCGGTGATCAAAATCGACCGCAGCGCCCATGCCGTGCGCACGTTGTCGGGACGGGAATTCGGCTACGACCACCTGGTGCTCGCGACCGGCTCGCGCGCGGCGATGCCGCGGTTCGAGGGCAACGATCTTCCCGACGTCTTCGTTTACCGCACCATCGAGGACATCGAGGCCATTCGCCGTCACGCCGCCGGCGCCCGCCACGTCATCGTCATGGGCGGCGGCCTGCTCGGTCTCGAAGCCGCCCGCGCCCTCATGGATCTCGGCCTCGAAGCCCATGTGCTCGAACGCGGCTCGGGACTCATGGCCCGCCAGCTCACGCCCGCCGCCTCGGAGATCCTGCGACGCCAGATCGAGGCGCTCGGCGTCGTCACTCACTCCGCCAAGGACACGCGGCTCGTCACGCCGTCGCCGCTCGGCCTGCAGCTGTTCTTCACCGACGGCAGCACCCTGGAGACGAACTTCCTCGTCGTCGCCACCGGCATCACTCCGCGTGATGAACTCGCCCGCGCCGCCAACCTCCCGTGTGGCCGACGCGGCGGTGTCGAGATTGACGACTTTCTGCGCACCGAGGATCGCGCCATCTCCGCGGTCGGCGAATGCGCGTGCCACCGCGGCAAGGTCTACGGCCTCGTCGCCCCCGGCTACCTCATGGCCGAGGTGCTCGTGCACAACCTCGCCAATCCCGGCTCGCGCCGCCGCTTCACCGGCAGCCCGCTCGCCACGCGCCTCAAGCTCCTCGGCGTCGACGTGTTTTCGACCGGCGAGTTCCAACGCGACGCCGAGTCCATCGTGCACCGGACCGGCGATAGTTACCGCGAGCTGATCATCGACAACGGCCACCTTGTCGGCGCGCTCAGCGTCGGTCCGCACCCCGAGGCCGCCCGCCTGCAGGACCTCGCCGAGCGCCGCCGCTGGCTCAGCCCGTGGCGTCGCAACCGTTTCCGCCGCACTGGCAATCTCTGGCCCGAGGTCGCCTCGACCAACCCCAACGACTGGCCGGCCGACGCCATCGTCTGCTCCTGCAAGGGCATCACCCGCGGACAGCTCACCGCCGCCTTGCGCGACGGCCACGCCACCCCGGCTGCCCTCGCCTCGCTCACCGGCGCGTCGACCGTGTGCGGTTCCTGCAAGCCGCTGCTCGCCGCCCTCGCCGGCGCCACCCCCGGCGACGCCATCAAGCCCTCCCGCTCGGCCAAGCCCCTGCTCGTTTTCAGCGCCCTCGCCGCGCTGCTTGCCACCGCCCTCGTGCTCATGCCGTCGCTCAGCTACGGCCAAAGCATCGAGCACAAAAAATCGTGGGAGTTCCTCTTCCTCGACTCTTGGTGGCGACAGGCCACCGGCTTCGGAGTGCTTGGATGCGCGGTGCTCAGCCTCGTGCTCTCGCTGCGCAAGCGCATCAAGTTTTTCACGCTCGGCTCCTTCGGCGGCTGGCGGGTGCTGCATACGATTCTCGGCGTCGGCGGGCTCGCCACGCTCTTCGCGCACACCGGGCTGCGACTCGGCGACAACTTCAACCGCCTGCTCATGCTCGACTTCCTCGGGCTCGTCGTCCTCGGCGCGGCCGCCGGACTCGTCACCTCGCTCGAGGCCCGCCTCGACCCACTCCGCGCCAACACCCTGCGCCGCGCCTACACCTGGGCCCACATCGTCCTCGTCTGGCCGCTGCCGCCACTCGTCGGGTTCCATATCCTCGCGGCCTATTACTACTGACCCATGAAGCGCAAACTCGTCATCTGGCTGACCTGGAGCGGCGTCCTGTGGGGCGCGGCCGGCCTTTGCGCGGTCTTCTTTTTCCAACCCAAACTCCAGTCCGCCTTCATCCCCGGTTCCACCACCCGCGGCCACCACCAGATCGAGAACGACTGTCAGGTCTGCCACACGCCGTGGATGAGCGTGAAGACCGACGCGTGCAACCAGTGCCACGAGGAAGACCTCAAAAAGCACCGCGATACGCACCCCATGTCGAAGTTCACCGACCCCCGCAACGCCGACCGTCTCCAGACCATCGCCGCCGACGAGTGCGTCACCTGCCATCAGGAGCACCGCCCCGAGATCACCCACGCCATGGGCGTCACCCAGCCCGACGACTTCTGCATCCATTGCCACCAGGACGTCGGCACCGACCGCCCCACTCACGCCGGCCTGCCCTTCACCGGCTGCAACGCCTCCGGCTGTCACAACTACCACGACAACACCGCCCTCTACGAAGCCTTCATCGACAAACGCAAAAACGACCCCGCCAACAACCGCCGCCAGCAGGTCGTCACCCGCGCCCCCCGCCCCGAGCCCAAGACCCCGACCGTTCCCGGCGTCTTCCCCGAGGACACCGATCCGCAGGTGCTCCACGACTGGCAGGCCTCCGCGCACGCCCGCGCCGGCGTGTCCTGCGCCGAGTGCCACCAGGAGGGCGGCGACGTCGCCAAACCTTGGATACAACGGCCCGGCATGGATTCCTGCGCCCGTTGCCACGAGGGCCCAGTCAAGGGTTTCAAGACCGGCCTCCACGGCATGCGCGTCGCCGCCGGCCTCTCGCCCATGACCCCCGCGCAGGCCCGCATCCCCATGCTCGCGTCCGCCGCGCACAGCGAACTCACCTGCAACTCCTGCCACGCCCCGCACGCTTACGACACGCGCAAGGCCGCCGCCGAGTCCTGCCAGAGCTGTCACGACGACACCCACACCCGCGCCTACGCCGCCTCGCCTCACGCCAAGCTCTGGGCCGCCGAAATCTCCGGCGTCGGCAAGCCCGGCACCGGCGTCTCCTGCGCCACCTGCCACCTTCCCCGCACCTCCCGCTTCGACGAGAACGACGAGAAGATCGTCTCCGTGGAGCACAACCAGAACGCCAATCTCCGTCCCAACGACAAGATGATCCGCACCGTCTGCCTCGACTGCCATGGCATGCCCATGGTCCTCGACGCCCTCGCCGACCGCGCGCTCATCGACCGCAATTTTGACGGCCCTCCGTCCGTTCACGTCGAGTCCATCGACCTGATCCTCAAGCGGAAGGCCCTCAAAGCCCAGAGCAAGTAACGACCCGTCCAGACCCACAACCAACATGAAAAACATCCGCACCATCATCGCCAGTGCCCTGCTCACCGCCGGGGTCACCGTGGCGCTCGCCTCCACCGCGCGCGCCGCCGACATCAAGGACCAGCCGCTCATCACCCCCAAGCTCATGACCGACGCGCTGCACGCCGTCATGGACTCGGACCGCGCCGTCTACACCAAGAACGTCGTCAACCGCCTCGCCAACCAGGAGAAGGTCATCACCGCCACCGAACATTGGCAGGACGACAAGTCTCTGCCGCTCCCCGCCCAGATGTTCCGCATGGGTGCCGAGATGGTCGCCGCCAAGAACAAGGGCTTCACCTACTCCCTGCTCTCCAAGTGGCCGATCAACCCGCAGAACGCGCCCAAGACCGAGGTCGAGGTCGCCGGCCTCGACTTCGTCGCCGCCAACGAAGGCACCGAGCCCTTCTACTCCGAGGAAACCCTCGGTGGTAAAAAATACTTCACCGCCATCTACGCCGACGTCGGCGTCGTGACCGCCTGCGTGAAGTGCCACAACGAGCACGCCGACACGCCCAAGACCGACTTCAAGATCGGCGACGTCATGGGCGGCGTGGTCATCCGCGTCCCGCTGGAAAGCCTCTGAGCCTCCAACGTCATATAAACATGAATACACCGCTCCGCCCCCGCCTCCTCGGTCCCGCCCTCATCGCCGGCCTGTTGCTGGCGGCGGGCGGACCGGTCTTCGCCGACGCCCCCGCGACCATCGACGGCGCCGCCATCTACGAGGAGAACTGCGCTACCTGCCACCGACGCGGCAAGGCCGGCGCCATTCCCCTGACCGACACCGCCGCCTGGTCCGCCCGCGTCAAGGAACACGGCCGCGACCAGCTCGTGGCCCGCGCCATCAAGGGCTTCTCGACGCCCGCCGGCGACGAGATGCCCTCCCGCGGCGGCAACGACGACCTCACCGACGCACAGGTCGCCGCCGCCGTCGACCACATCATCCGCCAGACCACCGCCCCGGCCACCCCGTAGGCCGCCTGCTCGCAGGCGCTCTTCATCCTTCAATTACCGCCAGCCACAACCAACCAAACCACCACCGCCATGTCCGTCACACCTCGCCAAGTCGAACTCGTCCAGACCACCTGGGAACAAGTCGTGCCCATCGCCGACACCGCCGCCGACCTGTTTTACGGTCAGCTCTTCACCATCGCCCCGCAGGTCAAACCCATGTTCCCCGACAACATGGCCGAGCAGAAAAAGAAGCTCATGATGACCATCACCGTCGCCGTGCGCGCCCTCAAGGACCTGCCCGGCCTCGTGCCCGTGCTTCACAAGCTCGGCGCCGGCCACGTCGCCTACGGCGTCAAGGACGAGCACTACCCCATCGTCGGCTCCGCCCTGCTTTGGACCCTCGAAAAAGGCCTCGGCGACGCCTGGACCGACGAGGTCAAGGACGCCTGGGTCGCCGTCTACACCGTCATCGCCGACACCATGAAGGCCGGCGCCGCCGGTGCCGCCACACCCGCCACCGCCTGATCCTCCGCCGCCGGCCCGCGATCCGCCACGCCACCGGCATCCTTCGCAACACCGCCCGCCCAGCGACGCCCCACCGCATAGGTCCTGTAGGCCCCATCAGTCCTATAGGACCTATTTATTTTAATCATCATTACCCCAAAAACTACTCACGCCATTAATCGACGATTTCCCCTCGCTGGCACCTTCGGTGCTGATTTGGCCCGCATGTCCTCACTGCCTACGCCTCCCGCCGCGGACGCCTTCACCGCCGACCAGAAGGAATACCTGCAAGGGTTCTTCGCCGGCGTCGCCGCCTCCGGCCAGTTTCCCTTTGTCGGGCAGACCGCCGACGGCCGCTTCACCGCCACCGCCGCCGAGGCCGTGCCCGCCGAGCCCACCGTGCACGGCACCCCGCTCGCCGACCTCTGCAAGGAGGAGCGCTGGAAGCACGACGAGAACCCCCTCGACGCCTGGGAGCGTCTCGTCGCCCATGCCGACGCCGACAAACTCCCCGACCCGGAGAACACCTACCGCTTCAAAACCCACGGCCTCTTCTACGTCGCCCCCGCGCAGGACAGCTTCATGATCCGCCTGCGCATCCCCGCCGGCGAACTCACCGCCCACCAGATGCACGGCCTCGCCGACATCGCCGCCGACCTTGGCGGCGGCTACGCCCACGTCACCACCCGCGCCAACATCCAGATCCGCGAGTTCAAGCCCCGCGACCTCGTCACCCTGCTCACCCGCGTGCAGGACCTCGGCCTCACCTCCCGCGGTGCCGGTGCCGACAACATCCGCAACGTCACCGCCTCGCCCCACGCCGGCTTCGATCCCGACGAGTTGATCGACACCCGCCCCTTCGCCAAGGCCCTCCACCACTACATCCTCAACCACCGCGACCTCTACGGCCTGCCCCGCAAGTTCAACGTCTCCTTCGACGGCGGCGGCGGCATCTCCGCGGCGGCTGACACCAACGACATCGGTTTCTTCGCCGTCAAAGTCACCGCAGATTCCCTCACCAATCACCAGTCACCCATCACCAATCCCCCAGCGCCCGGAATTTATTTCCGGGTGATGCTCGGCGGCATCTCCGGACACGGCGACTTCGCTCGCGACACCGGCCTGCTCATCAAGCCTTCCGAGGCCGTCGCCGTGGCCGCCGCCATGATCCGCACCTTCGCCGAGAACGGCGACCGCACCAACCGCAAAAAAGCCCGCCTCAAATATCTCCTCGAAAAGTGGGGCTTCGAAAAGTTCATCGACGAGACCGCCAAGAAACTCGCCTTCCCCCTCGGCCGCCTGCCCGTCGAGGCCTGCAAGCCCCGTCGCCCCGTGCGCAAGCACGCCTGGCTCGGCGTCAACAAGCAGTCCCAGCGCGGCCTCTACTCCATTGGCATGGCCGTGCCCGTCGGCCGCCTCTCGCCGAAGCAGATGCACGCCATCGCCGACATCGCCACCCACTACGGCAAGGGCGAGCTTCGCCTCTCCGCCTGGCAAAACGTCATCATCCCCCACGTCCCCGAGGCCTACGTCGAGACCGTCAAACGCTCGCTCCACCGACTCGGCTTCTCCACCGAGCCCAACCTGCTCACCGGCGGCATCATCGCCTGCACCGGCAACCAGGGCTGCAAATACGCCGCCGCCGACACCAAGTCGCACGCCGTCTCGCTCATCAAGCACCTCGGCAAGCGCAAGGAGACCGACTGCGCGCTCAACATCCACTTCACCGGCTGCCCCAACTCCTGCGCCCAGCACTACTGCGGCGACATCGGCTTCCAGGGCGCCAAGCTCCAGGACGGCGGCGAAGGCTACCACATGGTGGTCGGCGGCGGCATGGACGACGAGCAGGGCATCGCCCGCGAACTCTTCCGCGGCATCCGTGCCGAAGAAGTGAATACAACCGTCACCCG
>JAUWBF010000085.1 GCA_030601755.1 Verrucomicrobiota bacterium
CCATGGAGTTTGCCCGCAAACACCTGCACTTTTCAATCACTGGTCAGGACGTCCGACCACCACCTGGCTTCAATCCGCGGCGCGCGGCTGCCGTTCACCTGAAGTCTCCGAGATGCGGGCGAATTCGGCGTAGCCGTGCTCGTTCGCGTAACGCACCAGCTGGGGCGAGCCCTGCAGCCCCAGTTTACCGATGAGCTTTGAACGCACCGATTGCACGCTCAGCGCGGAAATCCCCAGCGTCTGCGCGATCTCCTCGTTGGACTTGGCCTGGCCGACCAACGCCAGGACCTCCACCTCCCGCGGAGTCAGGATGCGCGACGGATGTCCCGGGTCGGTGCGCTGCTCGCGCCGGATGCCACCCAGCAGCTGGCACATGTAGGCCTTCCCTCCAAGGACCGCAACGACCCCGTCCAGCAACTCCTGCAGGCGCGACATTTTGCTGACCGCGCCGTCGAAACGCATCTCGTGCAGACGGTCGATCGCATGCAGGCAGGTCACGCCCGTGAAGGCCAGCAGCCGACTGCGATCACCATGCGCCCTCAGCGCCGTCGCAATTTCAAAACCGCTCATGTCCCGCATCGACAAGTCCAGCACCACCAGATCCGGCTGGGCGGCCAGGATCGCGGGCACCGCCTCCGCGCCGGTGCGCGCCTCCCCCACGACGTCGACGTCGATGTCACGCATGACCCTGCGCAACATATCCAAGACCGCGTCGTGGTCATCGACTAGAAACACCCTGCCCTGACTCATGATGTATTCATCCGAGCCACGCCAAAATCTCAGTCAACCAGAAACAGGTGCAATCCATGTAGATAGGGGCCGCCAGCATAGCAATCATCCCGAATGCGACCAACCGGGCCACGGTTGCGACGCCAATCCCGCCCGACCCCGCCGGCTCAGCGGTCGCGCCTACGTTCCGGCTCCCCGCGCGGCACCACCAACTGAAAGCCCTCCTCGTCGCGGGCTCCGGCCACGAAGGCGTTGGTCACGCGCTTGAGACGCTCGGTCTGGGCCTGGGCAAGCCAGCGCAGCCGATCGGCTCGCGGAGCGGGTTCCGAAAAACCGTTGAGCAGTCGGCTGGTGGCCAGCAGCTCCTGCAGGAAAACCGTCACCACCGGACCGAACTCCAGCCCCCCCGGCCGCAGGAAAACCAGCTCGCCGGGTCGCAACGTGACCCGTGCCGGATGGTCACCGGCGGACTCCACGCCACCGGCCGCGGTTGCCTCGGCCGGACCGTCGAGGCAGATGAGCTTGAGGCCCTCGTTGTGCGTGGCCTGCACGATCCACAGCCCCCCGCCAAGCATCATCCGGCCGGTCGTCGAGTCGATAGCCCGCGCGGTTCCATCCGGCACGTCGACCAGCACGGTGCCGGCCAGTAGCCGGCCGCCGGTGGCCGATGGGATCCATAACGCCAGCGATCCGACCCTCCACATGCCGCCGTCCGCGGCGGTCAGCTCGACCCGCGAATCCGCGCCGGTGACCACCGCCGCGCCCCCGGCCGGAAGCTCCTCGCCGGCCCGCAGCACAGACACTCCGCGTCCAGCCTCGCCTCGCAGCATCGCGACACCTCCCACCTCGCCGACCCTCAGCGTCAGCACGTCCACCTCGCCCCGCAGCGGAAGACCGGTCCCGGCGAACGCGAGCGTGAACGCACACCCGCCCAGCGCCAGAAAACGTGGTGCAAACAAACGACGAAGAGCGTGTTTAAAAAACGAATACATGCGATCCGCCCTCACTTGGTTTTCATCCGGTAGACTCCGTCCCAATCCGCCGGAGGCGGTGCCGCGCGCAGCTGCCGGCAACGTTCGAGCATGATGAGCGAGGGATTGCCCTCCACGCCGGCGTCGCGCCCGGGCTGGTTGGGTTCCAGCACGGCCGCGGCCGCGAAGGCCTCCTCGGCCCCGGCCCACTCTTGCCGGAGGTAATGCGCGCGGGCCTTCGCGAACAGCTCGAGACACTCGAGCGCGGCGGGGGCGACGTCCTCCTCCAGGCCGACCAGCTCGAAGATCTCCACGGGTTGCGAGCGGCCCTTGACGACGATCCGGTCCAGCTCGCGGAACACGCAGCGCGCGCCCTGCGCCCGGGCGAGCGCGACGGTGGTCTCGGTGACGAGCGTGTAGACGCCAAAGCTCTTGGCGCCGCTCTCGCAACGCGCGGCGAGGTTCACCGCGTCGCCCATCATCGTGTAGTTGAAACGGTGCGACGAACCCATGTTGCCCACGATGACGCGGCCCGAGTTGAGCCCGATGCGCGTGCGCATGGCGTGGACCAGCGGCGGCCAGCGCCCCCCCTCGGAGGTCCACTTCTCCCGCAGGCTCGCCTGGCACTTCTGCATGAGCGCGGCGGCCTCGCAGGCGGCGCGCGCGTGGGCCGGCAGCGGCACCGGCGCGCCGAACATGGCGACGATCGCATCGCCGATGTATTTGTCGAGGGCACCCCCATGCGACTGCAGCTCGTCGGTCATCGCGCCCAGGTATTGGTTCAGCAACTCGCCCAGATCAGACGGCGTGAGCACCTCGGAAAACGACGAGAACGACTGGATGTCGCTGAAAAACGCCGTGATCTCCTCCTCGTGCCCGCCGAGTTGAGGTTCGCCGCCGGCCTCGACCATGCGATTGACCAGCTCTGGAGAAACATAGGAACCGAACATCTTGCGGATGCGGTCGCGCTGCGCCTGCTCCTCGCGGATTTTACGGATAACCACAAACGCCTGCTGGACCAGCAAGGCGGTCATCGGGACAGCCAGCGGAGCCATGACGTTGTTGTTGACCAGCAGGAACTGCGAGGCGAGCGCCACAATCATGACGGCGCCGCAAGTAACCACCGCGTAGACCCGCAGCCCCCTGCGATCCAGCAACCAGCCGGCCATCAATCCTCCGCCCAAGATTACTCCGAGCAAGGGCCAGGATGGCCAGCGGCGCAGGTAGTCGTCACGCAGGATATTCTCCAACGCATTGACGTGAACCATCACCTTGGCGCTTTGACCCGCCAGAGGGCTGGGTCCGATGTCGGTCAAGCCCGCGGCAGTGTGGCCCACCAAGACGATTTTGCCCGACAAGGGCGGAGCAGGCAGATTTTCGCCTAGGCCCAGCCGGCGTGCCTGACGTAGAAAACACCCCGCCATCGAGACAGGCTCGATCCCCTCGGGGAAGGGCTCGTTCACCACAGTCGGGACTTCACCGCCCTCCTCGGCCAAGGCCACCGTGGATTTCAGCTCATAACGGTAATTGAGGTGAAAATCGCCATGTGCATCGATGGGAATGCGCTTGGTGCCGGCACCTGATCTCAGCGTGACAGCGTCGCCGGGAACAATGGAGATATCTTCCGGCGCCACGCGCATGTGGGCCATTAACGTCGCCAAGACCAAGCTCGGGAACACCTCGTCCCCCACGCGAAAAACCAACGGGAACCGCCGGACCACTCCGTCATCGTCGGCATTGGCGGTCAGAAATCCCCACGGAGCCTCCGGCAACAACCCCGGGATCGGCAACAATGCCCCCTGCTGGTCCGGCAGCGACTCGAGCAGTCCCCGAGCCTTGGCCAAAGAACGCATCCACCGCCGGTCGTCTGGTTTGGCACCGTCGCTGATCATCCCCCGGGCGACAGGATCGATCTGTGCCCCCAGCACCACGGGGAAACCCGCCTCACGCACGCCATTGACCAAAGCCACGTCCATCTTCGGCTCGTAGTCACGATCCACGAACAGGATATCCCAAGCCAAAACGGACGGCCGATCTTCGGCCTGCATTCCCATGTAGACCATCAGGTCGGCGAACACCGTTCGCTGAAATGGCCAACGCCTGAACTCTCTCAGGGACAATTCGTCCACACCAAGCACCGCCACCTCTCCACTAGGCTGGGGCTGCCCCAAATCCTCTCGGACCCTCAGCCGAAAATCCTCGCTCAGCCACTCGAGCCGCCGCAAAGGCACCGATTCACGGGCCCACCACAATGCAGCTGCAACCGCCACGGTCACCCCAAGCCGCCATCTCCAATTCGGGGTAATTCTGCCAATAAGGTGTGAAAATGAGGTGACCACCAAATGAAAATCGTTTGTAACTGCGCCCAGTCCGACCGCTACAAAAATTTCCAAACATGAGCCTGAAATCCTGCCTCTGCCTCATCGGCCTGACCCTGGCCCTGGCCCTTTCGCTCCCCGCGCAGACCGTGCGCGTCCTGCTCGTCGCCGGCACCGCCGACATCACCCCCACCGGCGAAACCGTCGCCCGCCCGATCGTCAAGGGCGAGGCCGTCACCGCCGGCTCGACCATCACCACCGGCGCCGACGGCCGCGTCGTGCTGACCCCCATGCCCGGCGTGAAGTCCATCATCACCCCGAACAGCACCATCACCCTCGAGTCTGTTTCCGAGACCCCCGGAGCCCACGCCACCACCGCCTATCAGGCCACCCTCGACCTCAAGGTCGGCGCCGTCGTATCCGACCTGAACAAACCCGCCGACGCCACCTACGACTACAGCATCCGCACCCCGCGCGGCCTCGCCGGTGCCCGCGGCACCACCTTCACCGTCGGCGTGAACCCCGCCGGCATCGCCACCGTCGTCGTCGCCCACGGCACCATTTCCCTCACCTTCACCGACGGCCGCACCGCCTCGCTCACCCCCGGCAAGGTTTCCATCACCAAGCCCGACGGCACCACCGTCGAGGCCGAGAGAATCAGCGACCTGTCGCCAGAAGACCAAGCCATCGCCAACAACTGGACCGAGATCACCCTAGAGGCCATCAACGCCGCGGTCGACGCCGGCGTCGAACTCTCCCCCGAGACCCTGAAAAACGTCACCGACACCGCCGACAGCCTCGGTCTGGAGCTTTCCGAACAGTCGCAGACTTTGCTGGAAACCCTGCAGGAAAAGCTCGACGGCATAAACGAGGAACCCGCGCAGAATGAAAATGATTCGCGGGATATAGTCGGACAGTCCGGCGGTTCAACCGATACCCCTGCCCCGCTAACCGACATCGAACGCTTCCGCGCCGGTCTGACCACCGATCAGCTCGCTGTGTTCGACCAGCTCAACGAGACCAACCAAAAGCTCCTCGTCACCATCGACGATTCCGCCGTCACCACGGCCGCCCTCGGCGGCGACAGCATCACCGGCGTCAGCTTCACCAACCTCGACCTTGAGACCAACCTCACCGCCATCACCAAACTCAGCACCTCCGGCCTTGCCTTCCTGAAGGCTGCCAACGGCGACAATCTGACCGAAGGCTACGGCCCCGGGCCCGCAGACTGGAGCGCCTCCGCCTTCGACCGCAGCGCGGCCTCCTGGACCGCCCTTTCAGCCGCCGACCAGAACCTCTTGCTGAGCCTGGGCGCCACCGCGGCCGTGATGGACCGCAGCGCGACCTTCCTCACCGCGTTCATTAACGGTGTGCGCGACCTGCCTGCAAATCAGCGCACCGCGATCGCCGAGACCGGCTGGGGATTCATCCTCTTTGAGGAGTATTTCCGGGACAACTACTACACCAACCAGGCCATCAGCACCGCCACCCAGCTCACCTCGGCGCAACGCGCGCTTATCAAGTTCTTCGACCTCGATCCCTACGAGGTGCTCTACAGCGAGTCGTCTCTGGGCCAGCAACTCGACCTGCTGCAGTCTCTCAGCAGCTCGCAGCGCGAGCAGCTCCGCAAGCTCGATCTGGGAGAACACCTCCTCTATATCGACTCGACTTCCATCACCCGCACGCTCAACCGCATCGCCGCCCTCAACACCACCCAACGGCAGGCGGTGATCGAACTGGGGCTGGGCAAATATTTTGCCTACGCGAACGGCGAGACCATCCAGCTTGAAAGCGGAGGCACTGTCACCGTGGCACAACGACTGCAGACCATCATCAACGCCTACCTCGGCATGAGCGCCACCAAGCGCGAGGCCCTGCGCGATGCGCGGATTTTTGAAAGCTACCACAGCTACCTGTCCTCCTCACGACTGGATACCGCCAACCTTGCCTACATAGTCGACATCTTCCTTGAGCTGCCCGCCCGCACACGCGCGGTTCTCGTCAGCAGCCATGATTTCTCGCTGCTCGACCTGCTCGATTTCGGCAGCGCCGGCACGATCATCACCGCAAGCGAGTCCTCCTACCGAAGCTTGGAAAGCTTCGCCAACATCGTGGCAGGGCTGAGCGACGCCGAGCTGGAAACCCTGCGCGACATGGAACGGGAAGCCATTCTACTCAACGCCTTTGTCTATGAAAGTGACGCCAATGCGCTGGCCTCCATCAAGTCCGTCATATCCTTCTACAACGGCCTGAGCATCCTGCAAAAATTCACCCTGCGCGAACTCGGCATCCTCCAATCCTACGACCTCGCCTGGCTGACCGTGAACAAGCAGGGCCTGACCCGTCTGCTCACCTCCTATTCTCAATTGCCGGGCACCCTGCGCGCCGGCACCACCTTCGTCGAATACACCTCGAGCGCCACCACCATCGACAGCCCGAGCGTCTTCGTCAGCAACTCGTATTACAGCTTTTATGACGTCTCGTTCGTGACCAGCGGCAACCAGCTGCATGTAGGAGCCATCAAGAACCTCGTCATTCAGGGCAATAATTACAGCGAGGATATCCCCACGTTCACAACCGCCGCCAACGGCTCTCTCTTCCTGCGCGCCTCCGATCTGATTGATCTCTACAACGTCAACTTCCACACCAACATCCGCAGCATCACGATGGAGGCCGCCACGATCAATCTGGCCAATGTCGCCTTCAACAATCACAGCACCATCGCGCTCAACTCGCGATTGGGCGGCAACCCGAACTTCGGCTCCAGTGTCAGCGGCCGTGTCAACTTCATGGGCGGCGTCACCTACGCCGGCCATCTGCTGGACAGCCAGTCCCAGTTCGATACCTACGGCAAAAACATCAAGATCGGCACCCTTGCCAACCCCGCCACGCCGGGTGCCTACAAGACCGTGCCGAATTTCGTCATGCCGCAGTAAGTCCGCCCTCCCCCAAGCCTTCCCGCTTCAACCCAACTCAACCAAGGCCGCATGAAACGCCTCGCCCTCCTCGCCACCCTCGGTCTGTCCGCTCTTGTCGCCCACGCCCAGACCGCCAACGACACCGTCATCGACCGAGCCAACCAACCCGGCCTGCCGCCCGCCCAGCCTCCCGGCGCCCCCACCGCGGACGGCGAGGGCATCGTTGAACAGACCGACAGCGAGGACGCTGGCGTGCAACGCCTCGCCGAGCCGCGCGGCCTGCCGTTCAAACTCACCCTGAGCGCCGACTCCCAGGTTTACTACACCAACAACGTCCAGCTCGCCGACGACAGCTCGCCCTCCTCCAACAGCGACGCTATCGTATTGGGCAACACGCTCTCCGTCCGCCTATCAGGCAATCCGATCACCGCGGGCGAAGGCCTGCTGACCCCCGCGGTCGGCGTCGTTTATCAAAACTTTCGCCACGGCATCGGCAGCGACGACACCAGCCGTAAAAACCTCGACTTCGACGCCTACAGCCTGCCGCTCAGCCTCACCTACCGCTTCGGCGAGGGCTGGGAAGCCACCGCCGGCGTGACCGCCGGAGCCGTCTACCGCATTCACGGCGCGGGCGACTACAAACGCATTGTCGGCTCCTACACGCCCAGCGTCAGTCTACGCAAGCTGTTCCCCATCAGCCAAGAGCAGGTCTTGGTCGTCAGCGGCAGTCTCTCCCGTTCGTTCACCAAGGCCACCCGCGACAGCGTGCTGCTCGGCCTGGCGCCCTACCGCGACGACCGTAACGACAAGCTGGACGCGGCGCTCGACGTCACCCACTACATCCTGAAGGGCAACTGGATATTCACCCCCTACGCCCGCGTGGCCTACGCCGACTACGCTCACTACGAGGAGGCCGCCTTCGTGGCCCCCGTCTCGGTCGATCGCGATGACTGGACCCTCTCCGCCGGCTTCGTCACCACCTACAAGATCAACGATTGGTTCAGCGCCCGCGCCTTCGTCGGCTACGAGGTCCGCGACTCCGAGTCCGGCCCCTTCACCTACTCCTACGAATCCGCGTCCGTCGGCGTGGGCGTGAGCGGCAGCATCAGTTTCTGATCGCGCAAGACCCACGACGAACGGTTTTGGCCTCATCGCGCCCTCGCGGCCGGTGAGGCCTTTGTTTTTCGGCGGCACGCCCCCCGCGCTTGCGCCCCGGTCCGCGTCGCCCTTCTGTAACCCTTCGTCGTGAATCTCCGCGCCCCCATCGAACTCCTCACCTTTTTCAAGGTCACCACCCGCGAACGGTGGGACCCGTGGAGTCCGCTGGCCATCCTCGCCCTCAGCACCATCGGCGTGATGTTCATCTACAGCGCCCAATACTCGACCCCGCTCAACAACTGGCTCAACCAGATCGTCTGGATCGCCGCCGGCGCGCTGGTCTATCTGACGGTTTCGCTTACGGATTACCGCGCCTGGCTCACCTACGGCCACTGGTTCTACCTCATCTGTTTGTTACCATTGGTCGGCGTGCTCGTCATCGGCGAGTCCCGCTACGGCGCCCAGCGCTGGATCGACCTCGGCTTTTTCTCCCTGCAACCGTCGGAACCCGCCAAGGTGGCGGTGCTTGTAACGACGGCGACCATCCTCATCCGGTCCAAGCTCGGCAGCATCCGCCAATCGCTCGGCACCCTCGGCAAGTTGGCGCTTGCGGTGGGTTTGCCGTTGTTCCTGATTCTCCTCCAGCCCGACCTCAAATCGGCCATCGTGCTCCCCCCCGTGGTCTTCTCCATGCTCTACGTTTCCAAGCTGTCGCCGCGATTTTTCGCGGTGGTCTTCGGCGGGTTCGTTCTGCTGGTCGGGATGGTCCTGTGGGACTCCTTCGGTTACATCAAATACGTGGAGAAAAACGACTTGTCCTTCATGCGCGACAAGGGTCGCTACGAGGACACCACGTGGTTCCCGCTCAAGGACTACCAGCGCAACCGCATCGTCGCCTTCCTCGCGCCCGACAAGATGGACCCCAAGGGCACCGACGACCTCTGGAACCTCAACCAGTCGCTCATCTCCGTCGGCGGCGGCGGCCTCGTCGGCCAAGGCTGGACCGAGGGCACGCAGGCCCAGCTCGGCTACCTGCCCCGCGCCGTCGCGCACAACGATTTTATCTTCTCGGTCATCGCCGAGGAAAAAGGATTTCTGGGAAGCCTCACGGTTCTCAGCCTGTTTGCAGTGGTTTTGTTCAACGGCATACGCATCGCGGGGCTGGCCCGCGACCGCCTCGGCACCCTCATCGCCGTCGGCGTCACCGTCCTCTTCGCCGTGCACGTGTTCGTGAACATCGCCATGACCATCGGGCTCGTGCCCATCACGGGCATACCGCTTCCCTTTATCAGCTACGGTGGCTCCTTCATGCTCAGTTGCTGCTTGCTGCAAGGACTGGTCCAGAGCGTCTATCGCTTCAGAAAGGACTTCACGTGAAAATGAAGCCTTTCCGCGACATCGACCTCCCGGCCGGAATTTCCTGCGCCTCGACTCCCGCGTGTGGGTGCCCCGAACAAAACCCAGACCACACCACCCATGAGCGATCAATCGCACTCCCGTTCCAATCCCTCGCCCTCGCAGGACCCGACCACGCAGCACGACGAGGAACTCGCCAACCCGCCGCCTGAGGAAACCCACGACGCGCTCGACCGCGCCGAGCTCAAATCCGGCGCCCAGCAACGCGCCCAGCAGCGCCCCCTGCTCCAAAAGATCCTGCAAGTCTTCAAGAAGGAGAAAACCTCCTTCCGCGAACTCATCATCAACGCCGAGCCCCTCGAAAAGCGCGTCGCGCTCCTCGTCGACGGCGTGCTCGAGAAGTTCGAGATCGAGCGCGAATCCGACAACCGCATGGTCGGCGGCATCTACAAAGGCCGCGTCAAGAACCTCGACCCCGGCCTCAAGGCCGCCTTCGTCGACATCGGCTACTCCAAGAACGCGTTCCTCCACTACTGGGACATGCTTCCCGCCGCCACCGACTCGTCCATCGAGGTCGTGCGCGTCAACAAGCGCAAGAACGCCCCGCCCCGCCCCGCCGAGCCCACCGTCAAGGACATCCCCGCGATGTATCCCCCGGGCTCCGAGATCGTCATCCAGGTCACCAAGGGCCCCATCGGCACCAAGGGCCCCCGCACCACGACCAACCTCTCCCTGCCCGGCCGCTACCTCGTGCTCATGCCGTTCTCCGACCAATGCGGCATCTCCCGCAAGATCGAGGACCCCAAGGAGCGCCAGCGCCTCAAGCAGATGCTCAACGAGCTCACCATCCCCGAGGGCATGGGCGTGATCGTGCGCACCGCCGGCGAAGGCAAGAAGTCCCGCTACTTCGTCCGCGACCTCCACCTCCTCCTCAAGACCTGGGAAGGCATCCAGGCCAAGATGAAGTCCGAGCGCGCCCCCGCCTGCCTCTACCAAGAGCCCGACATCGTCGAGCGCACCGTGCGCGACTTTCTCACCGAGGAGGTCGACCGCGTGCTCATCGACAACACCGACGACCACGCCCGCACCCAGAACCTCGTCGGCCAGATCTCCAAGCGCTCCCGCTCCAAGATCGCCCTCTACAAGGACAACATCCCCATCTTCGAGCGCTTCAACATCGAGCGCCAGATCGAGCAGACCTACCAGCGCAAGGTCGGCCTCCCCTCCGGCGGCGAGATCATCATCGACGAGACCGAGGCCCTCATCGCCATCGACGTCAACACCGGCTCCCACAAGAACCGCGGCGGCGACGAGAAGAACACCCTCTACGCCGTGAACCTGGAGGCCGCCGTCGAGGCCGCCCGCCAGATCCGCCTGCGCAACCTCGGCGGTCTCATCATCATCGACTTCATCGACATGAAGGAACGCCGCCACCGCAACGGCGTCTACGAAAAGCTCTGCGAGGCCATGGCCAGCGACAAGGCCAAGAACCACATCCTGCCCATCAGCCAGCTCGGCATCCTCCAGATGACCCGCCAGCGCCAGCAGGAGTCGCTCACCTCCAACCTCTACACCGACTGCCCCTACTGCCGCGGCCGTGGCATCGTGAAGAGCGCCACCACCATGTCGGTCGAGCTCCAGCGCCGCCTCTCCTCCATCGTCCGCCGCCTCACCGCGCGCAACGACGGCAAGGAATACTCGCTGCGCGTGCTCGTGCACCCCTCGATCCTCGAGCGCCTGCGCAACGAGGACGCCGACCTGCTCGTGCGCATGGAGCGCAACTACGGCGTCAAACTCGCCTTCCGCGCCGACCCCGCGTATCACGTCGAGAACTACAAGGTCCTCAACGCCGCCACCGGCGAAGAATACCGCTGACCCAAGGAGGGCGGGCACTCCCGCCCGCCCCGATCCGACCAACGCCCCTTCGTCTCCACGACGTCCTCCATTCCGGAGGGCGTCTTTTTTTGCGCCCGGCCCCGTGCACGCCCCGATCCCCGCTCCACCACACGCCCCCCCCCCCTCCGACCAAACACCTCGCAAATCACCGGACCACCACCGCGCGCATCCTGCATCCTGCAATCCGTCCAGCTGCTACGCCCTCCCCGCTGAAAATCACAAGAACCTAACCAGCAAGCACTAACAACCACCTCCAAAATTCATGGCACAGCCACCGCTAAAGAGAAGATCACCGGCCGACCTAGTCCGCGCCACCACCGCGGGCCGGCCAGCAACAAAACTCCAACTCAGAAAACCGCCATGAATCACAGCCATCTCCCCGAGGAAACCCGTGAGCAGATCTCCGACGAACTCAACAACCTGATCGCCATCTGCAAGGACGGCCAGGCCGGCTACAAGGCCGCCGCCGAGGACACCGACGACGTCATCCTCAAGGGCCTCTTCCAAGAACTCTCCGAGCAGCGCGCCCACTGCGCCAACGAACTCCAGAACGTCGTCTCCCTGCTCGGCAACTCGCCCCGCGAGTCCAGTTCCGTGACCGGCACCCTCCACCGCCGCTGGATCGATATCAAGAGCCTGCTCGTGAAGAACGACGCCCACGCCGTGCTCGCCGAGTGTGAACGTGGCGAAGACGCCGCCGTGGCCGCCTATCGCAAGGCCCTCGACGCCGCCGTCATCCCGCCCGACATCAAGAACATCATCACCTCGCAGGCCGCAGACGTGCAGGCCGCCCACGACAAGATCCGCGACCTCCGCGACTCCCCCGCCTACGACAAAAACGCCGCCTGAGCGCCACCCTCCCCTCCACCCCGCGAACCCGATTGTCACTTATTAAGTGACAAACTCCCTGTCCTGCCAACTCCGCGCCCATGCCGATTGTCACTTAATAAGTGACAATCGGACTTCACCAGAAACCGCAAAAACATCCCCGATAGGTAGTGTCCGAAAAGTTCAGCAAAAAGACGGATTGTGGTAAGCGGTTGGTTCCGAGGCCAAACCACAATGAAAAAGACCACAATCCGTCCAACCAAGGACATGACAACTCGCGCGAGCAAATGCTGGCGCTTTTGCAGGGCGACGACGCGATCCGGGCGTTGTTGCAGACGACCGTGCAGGAAGTGCTCGAGGCGGAGATGGACCTGGCGCTGGGAGCGGA
>JAUWBF010000067.1 GCA_030601755.1 Verrucomicrobiota bacterium
TCCGCTAGGTCCTTGCGCTCCCACGCTCCTTCGATCTGCGCCGCCAGTTCCTCCCCCAGCTTCTCCAGTTTACGTGCCATGCCGGGAGCTTGGAGCCCCATACGTTAATTGTATAGTCCAAAAGCTACGGGTTGTTGGTATGAAATAGTATTCTAAAAATAGCATATTAATCCACTTTTGTAGCCGTCCAGTCCCTTACGGGAAGCGGAGAATTTAACCATAATTCAGGGGTGCGTTCATCCCCCGTGGTTTCCTCTTCATCGGTATTTGATTCCGTATTTGACGTCGTTGTCGTCGGGGCGGGTGTGATCGGCTGTGCCGCGGCCCGGCGGTTGTCGGCTGAGGGCCTGTCCGTGCTGCTCGTCGAGAGTTCGGGTATCCTGCTGTGGGAGGCGTCGGAGGCGTTGGAAAACGTGGCCACGGTCCGCGAGGTGAACGGTCCATGGGCTCGCTGGCTCGCGGGGCTGGATGGGCGGACTGTCAGCGAGGATCGATGTTATCTGAGCCCGGCGATGGCCGAGATCGGGATGGCAAATCTGTTGCGTTCGGCGTCGGCTCCATACCGAACGCTGTTTTACGCGACGCCAAGCCGAGTGGTGGTCGAGGCTGGCCGGCTTGATGCAGTGGTGGTGACGACCAAAGCGGGGGAACGCCACTTGAGGGCTCATCGCTGGGTGGACGCGACCGAGCGGGGAACACTGTGTCGGCTGCTCGGATACGAGGGGGGGCGCGGGCCGGCGGTATTGTTGCGCTCAATGGTCCTGCAGACGGTCGATCCGGCGGCTCTCGACGAGGCCCTTGATACCGTGGAGATCGAACGGATGGGGGTGGAGTGGATGGATTCGGCGCGGCCGGGCGAGCGGCGTTTGTCATGGAAAGTCAATGAGACTCCATGGCATCGCATGGTGCCGGAACTGATGTCGCGATTGCGCGAATTGTTGTCGGGGCAACCTCCGGAGCGAACGATCGTCAGTCACTGCGCGATGCGCGACTATCCGGTTTATGCGAGCTCCGTCGTCGGGCGGCGACCGTCCTGTTTGCCGGACAACCTGCGTGTGTTGAGCCCTGAGCTCGTGGCTCGGCCGTTCGAGACGTTGGAGGATCGGTATAATTTTGGCCATGACCACGCATGGTTTGGGGATGCGCCGGCGCTGGCTGCGAATGGCGTTGGCTCGCGGGAGCTGCGCGAACTGCCGGAGCATGACGTGGTGGTGGCGGGCACGGGCACGGCTGGGGCGATCGCGGCGCTTTCATCCGCGCGGGCGGGGGCGAGGACTTTGGCGATCGACGCCGCTCCATTCCCGGGCGGCGTGGGCACGGGCGGAGGGATCAACGGCTATTTTTACGGCGCGTCGGGCGGTTTGCAGAACGAGGTCAATGCGCGTAGCGCCGAGCTGACCGCCTTGTTGGGTGGCAAGCCGGTGGTCGGCGAAAACGGCTGGCATCACGACGCCAAAAAAATCGCGTTGCTCGAGTTGATGGAGGCGGCGGGGGTCCGCTTTGCCGGAAGAGTGTCCATCATGCACGCGGAGGCGGATGGCGGCGGTCGTGTGAGGGCGGTGCGGGGAGTTTGTGACGGCAGGGTCCTCGAGATCTTGGCGAAGGCGTTCATCGACGCGACGGGTGACGGCGATCTGTGCGTCTCCTGCGGCGCGGGCTATGTAGAGGGGCGCCCGATCGACGGGCGCACCCTGGCCTACAGTCAGTCGGTTTTTCAACTGGTGCGTCATGACGATCTGATCGGCGTGCGCGCCTGCAATTTTGACGCGGGCTGGGTCGACGCCACCTCGGCCGAGGACTTGACCCGTGCGCGTCTGGAGGGGGTGGCCCAGCACTTGGAAACAATCGGTGACGACGATGCCGTCCCGCTGGCTGTCGCACCGATTCTCGGACTGCGTCAATCGCGGCAAATTCATACCGACTACACGTTGACGCTGGATGATCTGGTCAGTCACCGGATGTTCGCCGACACGGTCGGCGAAACCAGCACCGTGGCCGACACTCACTCGGTGGACTTCGAGTTCGAGAGCGATCGCATGGCGTTCTACTATTTTGTCTGCAAGGGCTTCTGGGAACCGCTGCATTGCCAGCTGCCTTACCGGATGCTGTTGCCCAAGGGATTGGGCAACGTGTGGATCGCCTGCCGGGCCGCCGGGATCCAAGTCGAGGCTTCCTACGGTATGAGGATGCAGCGCGACATGCAGCGACTGGGCGAGGCGGCGGGGCTGGCGGCGGCGGAGTCGGCGCGGTTGGGGGTGTCGTCGCGGTTGGTCGATGTGCGGGGGTTGCAGGAGCGCCTGGGGGTCGGGTCGTCGGCGGAGTCCCCGGCGGTGGACGAGGGGGCGCGGGCGCGTTGGCTCGCGGAGTTGGACCGGGGGGAGCCGGGCATGCACCTGTGGCAGATGTTTCATGACGACGTGGTGCGCCTGCGGGTCATGCGTCGGCTGGGCGCCGCGCAACCCCGGGTGAGCTTCTATGCCGCCGCGGTGGCGGCGATGTGGGGCGAGGTCGCGGCGGAGCCCCGCCTGCTGGAGGCGTTGGCGGCGCGCGAGGCGGGCCCGCCGCCGGAGGAGCACGCGGTGCGGGGTGCCTGGGGGCAATGCATCGATTACCCGTTCTGGTTGCTCGCGGTGTTGCTGCTGCGTCGCTGCGGCGGCGAGGCGTGCGTCCCCGCGTTGCACCGACTGGCGGGGGAGCCGGGGTTGCCGCTCAACGTTCTGACGGTGCTGGGTTGCACGCTGGAGCGGCTGTGCGCGCGTCTCGGGTCCCGGCCCCTGCTGGTCGACTCGCTCGACCGCCTGCTGGTGGCGGCCCGGCGCACGCCGTCCCTGTTGCCGCCCTCCCGTTCCCTCTGGCACGAGTTGCAAGGCCAGCCCCAGATGAGGCTCTACAACGACTGCGGCGCCGACACCCGGCAGGACCACTCGTGGCAAATCCACCTGCTGGTCGCGCGGGCCCGTCGCTCGCTGGGGTTGCCTCCGCAACGGGATGCGCGGGCGTTTTGCGAGGATCCCCGCGGCTTTGTGCGCAACGCCTTTGTTCCCCTTTTCAGCGATTCTCCGGCCGGCTCCTTGCTCGCCGCGCCGACCACGGCCTGCCCGGCCTGAACCCCCAAAAAAACGTCCCCCATGGATAGACGTCGTTTCCTCCAACTCCTCTCCGCCGCCGGCCTGATTCCCCTGCTCGGGCGCGCCCAGTCCTCGTCCGGCAAAAAGAAACCCCGGATACTCCTGCGCTCCTCCTGGAACACCGACAACATCGGCGACATCGCGCACACGCCGGGCATGCTGGCCCTGTTGGAAAAACACCTGCCCGACGCCGAGGTCGTGCTCGCCCCGTGGAATGTCGGGCATGGCGTGGAGGAGCGGTTGATGCGGCGCTTCCCGTGGCTGGGCATCGCGAAAACCAAGGCCGAAGGCATGGCGGCGCTGGAGTCCAGCGACTTCTTTCTGCACGGTTCCGGCCCGGGCCTGTTGGCCGGCGACTACGCGAAGGCGGCCGGGCGGCTGGGCATCCCCTACGGCATCGGCGGGGTGACTCTCACCGACGGCGAGCTGGGAGCCAAGAAGGACATCCTCGACGGCGCGCGCTTCGTCTACACGCGCGACGGCGAATCCCTCGCCGCCCTGCGCGCGGCCGGCTGCGCCAGCCCTGTCGTCGAGTTCGGTCCCGACGCGACCTTCGCCTACGACATGGGCGACGAACCGGCCGCCCTCGAAGTCCTCAAAAAACACGATCTGCAACCCGGCAAGTTCCTCGTGGCGGTGCCGCGCCTGCGCTGGACCCCGGTGTGGAAAAAGCACGAGGAGGACCAGCCCTGGGCCGTGCGCAAGAAACAGGTGAACGAGGAGTTCGCCGAGTCGGACCACGCCCTCGTGCGCGACGCCATCGTGGCCTGGGTCCGCCACACCAAGCAACGCGTGCTCCTGGCCCCCGAGATGGACCATGCCGCGCCGCTGCTCCGCCCGCTGCTCTACGACGGACTGCCCGACGACGTGAAGCCCCACGTGGCCTCGCTCGATCGCTACTGGCTCACCGACGAGGCCTACTCGGTCTACTCCAAGGCGGCGGTCATGGTCAGCATCGAGCAACACTCGCCCATCCTCGCCATCGCCGCCGGCGTGCCCGCGGTGCTCCTCCGCCAGCCGCTGCCCGGCATCTGGCGAAAGGCGCACATGTGGAAGGATCTCGGCATGGACAACTGGCTCTTCGACATCGGCGACTGCACCGGCGCGCAGGTCGCGCAGACCGTGCTCGATCTCGCCTCCGACCCCGGCGCCGCCCGGGCGGCGGCCGCCCGTGCCCGCGCCAAGGCGCATGAGCGCATGGCCGCCATGATGGGCCAGGTGCGCGCCGCTCTCGCCTGAACCCTCGCCCGGGTCCGCGTCCCCCGGAGCGTGCCTTTCGCTTCCCCCGTAACCCCCGCCCCCGAACCACAACCCCCCCCATGACAACCCCCGCCCCATCCGCGCGCCGCCTCGGCGCGCTCGTCCTGGCCTCGTGCCTCGCCGGTCCCGCCGCCTTCGCCGCGGTCTGGACCGTCAACGCCAACAACCACGTCTGGAGCGAAGCCGCCTCCTGGTCCACCAACACCGTCCCTGACGGCGTCGGGGAGGTCGCCGACTTCTCCACGCTCAACGTCGGCTTCGCCTTCAACTTCCGCAGCCACGGCCTCGACCGCGACATCACCCTCGGCTCCTGGCTCCTCGGCGACTCCGACGGCTCCACCGCCGGCGGCTGGCGCTTCAACACCAACGCCTCCACCACCGCCCGCACCGTCGCCTTCGACAACGCCGGCTCCGGCGCCGACCTCGCCTTCGTCACCGCCGGCGGCGGCGGCACCACCATCGGCAACGCCACCAACCTCGGCGGCGTCACCGGCGGCCGGTATGTCTTCCGGCTCGACGACGACCTCGTCATCGCCAACTCCGCCACCACCCTCAACGCCGCCAACGGCCAGGCCGCCATCCTCGGCATCTCGGCCAAGGTCACCGGCGGTTCCGGCAAGGGCCTCGTCTTCCAGGCCGACGGCGCCGGCCCCATCCGCTTCGAGTCCGGCGACGGTTACGGCGAGATCAACCACGACGGCATCGTCGTCAACTCGGGCCTCGGCTCCGGCGTCGTCACCGTCTCGGCCGTCATCGGGTCCAACGTCGCCGGCGTCACTCAGGACAGCGCGACCTCCAAGCTCGTGCTCGCCGCCGCCAACACCTACACCGGCCCCACCACCGTCGCCGCCGGCACGCTCCAGCTCGCCGCCTCGGACCGCATCGCCGACACCAGCCCCCTCGTGCTCGCCGGCGGCGCCTTCGCCACCGCCGGCTTCGACGAGACCCTCGGCGCGCTGGTGCTCACCGCCGACTCCACCATCGACCTGGGCGGCGGCGCCCTCGTCTTCGCCGACAGCAGCGCGCAGACCTGGTCCGCGACGGCCGCTCTCGCCGTCGTGAACTTCGTCGACGGCGTCGCCGAGATCCGCTTCGGCTCCGGCCCGGACGGCCTCACCCCCGCCCAGCTCGCCCGCATCACCGTCAACGGCCAGGCCGTCGCCCTCGACGCCGCCGGCCGCATCGTGCCCGCCGCGGCCCTGCCGCCCCAGGACACCGACGGCTCCACCCTCGTGCTCATGAACTGGAAACGCGCCCCCTTCGACGCCACGGCCGGCTGCGCCAGCTTCGGCGGACAACTCGTCGCGCCCGAGAACGGCGGCACCGAGGCCGAGTTCTTCTTCTACGAGCCCCTGACCGGCGTCGACGTCACCGACCCCGCCGCCCCCGACTTCACCACCGCCGTCGCCTCGACCTTCGGCGTCGAGGTCAACGGCTTCGGTGTCGCCGACGGCACCCAGGCGCACTTCTCGCGCGGCGAGAGCTTCGCGGTCGCCTGCACGCACAAGTTCAGGATCAACCAGCTCTTCCTCAACTACCACACCGGCGACGAGTCCCTGCACGTCCGCTGGACCCGCGACGGCGTCGTCCACCAGCAGGTCTTCGCCCCCGCCTCCTGGCGGCTTGAGTTTCCCGACCTCGTGTCCGACGCCGACTCCCCCGTCGTCTTCACCAACGTCAGCCCCGCCACCGCCGACAAGGCCGGGCGGCTGCGCATCAACGCCCTGCTCGCCGCCCTCATGGTCGCCGCCAACCCCTCCTACGACCCGTCGGGGCCCGACGGATACACGCGCATGTTCGGCGTCAACCTCGCCGGCGGCGAGTTCGGCTCCACCCCCGGCGTCTACGCCCAGGACTACATCTACCCCAACGAGGCCGAGTTCGACTACTACCACGCCAAGAACCAGGACCTCATCCGCCTGCCCTTCCGCTGGGAGCGCGTCCAGCGCACCCTCCACGGCCCGCTCGACTCCGCCGAGATGGCCCGCATCGACACCGTCGTCGGCTACGCCGAGGCGCGCGGCATGAAACTCCTCTTGGACATGCACAACTACGCCCGCTACAACGGCGCGCTCATCGGCTCCGCCGCCGTGCCCAACAGCGCCTTCGCCGACGTCTGGCAGCGCATCGCCGACCGCTACAAGGACAGCCCGGCCATCTACGCCTACGGGATCATGAACGAACCCCACTCCACCGGCGGCCTCTGGCCCGCCGCCGCCCAGGCCGGCGTCGACGGCGTGCGGCTCGCCGACATGGACAACTGGGTCACCGTCTGCGGCGAGGACTACGCCAGCGCCACCACCTGGCCGACCGCCAACCCCGACCT
Organism: Verrucomicrobiota bacterium; assembly: GCA_030601755.1. Classification (GTDB taxonomy): domain Bacteria; phylum Verrucomicrobiota; class Verrucomicrobiia; order Opitutales; family Opitutaceae; genus JAUWBF01. The sequence continues at coordinate 6,715 of JAUWBF010000067.1, forward strand.
CGACGTGCAGGACCCCGCCGGAAAGCTCATCTACGAGGCCCACTGCTACTTCGCCAACAGCAACAACGACCTCTACGGCACCTACGACGCCGAGGGCGCCTACCCCGACAAGGGCGTCGTCAAGGTCAGCCCCTTCATCCAATGGCTCAAGGAGCGCGGGGCCCGCGGCCTCATCGGCGAATACGGCGTGCCCGACAACGACGCCCGCTGGAACGTCGTCCTCGACCGCTTCCTCGCCTACATCCACGCCAACGGCGTCGGCGGCGCCTACTGGGCCGGCGGCCGCTGGTGGGGCACCACCTACAAGCTCTCCTGCGAGCCCAGGTCCAACTACACCCAGGACCGCCCCCAGATGAGCGTCCTGCAAAACTACCGGTAAACACCCGTCCCCGCCCCGCGACCGGCGCGCCCCGCCGGTCGCGCATGCCCCCCCTTCACATGCACACGCACCCGCCCGCCCCGTTCCTGCCGGACACGATCGCCGCCCGCCTCGCCCGTCGCGAGGCCGACATCGAGCGCCTCATCGCCGCGCTCACCCTTGAGGAAAAAGTCTCCCTCTGCCATGCGGCCGGCAAGTTCCGCAACGGCGGCGTCGCCCGCCTCGGCATCCCCCCTCTGGTGATGTCGGACGGCCCGCACGGCGTCCGCCAGGAAATCGAGGAGCACGGCTGGGGCGCGGTCGAGTGCGACACCGACCACACCACCTACCTGCCGGTCGGCACCGTGCTCGCCGCCACCTGGAACCCCGCCCTCGCGCGCGCCTTCGGCGAGGTCCTCGGCTCCGAAAGCCGCGCGCGCGGCAAGGACGTCATCCTCGGCCCCGGCTTCAACATCATCCGCGACCCGCTCTGCGGCCGGAACTTCGAGTATTACTCCGAGGACCCCCACCTGGTCCGCATGCTCGTCCCCGAGGCGGTCAAGGGTATCCAGTCCCAGGATACGGCGGCCTGCGCCAAGCACCTCGCCCTGAACAACCAGGAGCTCAACCGCCTCGCCTGCGACGCCCGCCCCGGCGAGCGCGCCCTGCGCGAGATCTACCTGCCCGGCTTCGAGGCCGCCGTGCGCGAGGGCGGCGTGCTCACCGTCATGGGCGCCTACAACCAGTATCGCGGACAATGGTGCTGCCACAACCGCCGCCTGCTGGTCGACATCCTCAAGGGCGAGTGGGGCTTCCAGGGCCTGGTCGTTTCCGACTGGAACGGGACCCACTCCACCGAGGAGGCCGCGCGCAACGGGCTCGACATCGAGATGGGCACCGAGACCCCGGACTACGGCGACTTCCATCTGGCGAACGCCTTCCTCGCGGGGCTCGAGTCGGGCCGCTTCGACGTCGCGCTCGTCGACGACAAGGTCCGCCGCATCCTGCGCGTCGTCCACGCCGTCGGCCTGCGCGACCCCGCGCGACGCGCGGGACGCCAGCATCCCCCGGAGCACATCGAGACCGCGCGGCGCATCGCCGCGGAGGGCGTCGTGCTCCTGCGCAACGACGGCGCCCTGCCGCTCGACCGCGCCAGGCTGCGCCGCGTCGCCGTCATCGGCGACAACGCCGACCGCCGCCACGGCCTTGGCGGCGGCAGCTCGGCCGTGAAGGCGCTGCACGAGATCACCCCGCTCGAGGGCCTGCGCGAAGCCCTCGGCGACGCGGTCGAGATCGTCCACGCCAAGGGCTACCCCGAGGAGGCCGGCACGCTGCCCCAGATCCCCTGCGAACACCTTGCCACGATCGACGCCGGCTCGGGCGTCAAGGGCTGGCGGCTGGAGTGGAACAGCGAGGGGCACCTGCAGGGCCGCTGGGTGAAGTCCGAGTTTCGCGAGCAGGTCTCGCTGGCCATGGCCGACGGCCGGCCGGGCGTCGAGGGACTGCGCGACATCTGGTGGTCCACGCGCTGGACCGCCGAGCTCGTCGCGCCCGAGAGCGGCGTCTTCACCTTCGCGCTCAACGCCGACTACTGGGCCGCGCTGCACCTCGACGACCGCAGGCTCGTCCATTTCGAGTGCAACGCCGAGCGCGAGGCGCGCACCGTCGAGGTGCCCCTGGAAAAGGGCCGGCGCTACCGGCTGCGCGTCGAATACGGCCACAACCACGAGGGCGACGCCTTTCTCCAGTTCGGCTGGTTCCTCCCGGGGCGCACCCTGCCCAGGCTCGGCGACGCCAGCCGCGCGGCGGTCGAGGCCGCCCGCGGCGCCGACGCGGTGATCTTCTGCGGAGGGCTCAACCACTTCCACGACAACGAGGGACTCGACCGCAACGACTACCGCCCGCCCGGCGGGCAGGACGCGCTCATCGAGGCCCTGCTCGCGGTGAACCCCGAGGTCCACGTCCTCCTCGTCGGCGGCTCGGCCCACGCCATGCCCTGGGCGGAGCGCGTGCGCAGCATCGTGCTCGGCGGCTACGCGGGCATGGAGTGCGGGCGCGTGTTCGCCGACGTGCTGCTCGGCGACGTCAACCCCTCGGGCAAGTTGCCCTACACCATCGCCCGCCGCCTGGAGGACTACCCCGCGCGCACCCTCGGCGACTACCGCGCGGAGGCGGCCGATTACCCCGAGGGCGTGTTTGTCGGCTACCGCTGGTTCGACGCCCGGGGCATCGAGCCGTTGTTCCCCTTCGGCCACGGACTGAGCTACACCCGTTTCGGCTGGTCGTCCCTGGAGGTGGCCGAGGTGGACGACGGCGACGTCCTCGCCACCGTCGCCGTCACGCTCACCAACCTCGGCCGCCGCGCCGGGCAGGAAGTCGTCCAACTCTACCTGGAGGACGTCGAGAGCGCCGAGCCGCGGCCGCCGCGCGAGCTGAAGCGGTTCCGCAAGGTCGCGCTCGAGCCCGGCGAGAGCCGCACGGTGCGTTTCTCGCTCACGCGTCGCGACTGCTCCTATTGGTCGGACCGCGCCGGCGGCTGGGTGTGTGAACCCGGCGTCTTCGTCGCGCACGTCGGCGCTTCCTCGCGCGACCTGCCCCTGCGGGCGTCCTTCGAGGTCGGCCCCGGGCGGACCGCGCCCTCTCGCGACGCCGTCGCCGGGCTCACACGCCCCTGACGCTGTTTTGCTGGCGGAACCGCGCCGGCGTCATCTGCGTGTGACGCCGGAAAAACCGGTGGAAATACTGCGGGTCGGCGATGCCGCATTCCTCGGCGATCACCGTGATCTTGAAGCCGGTGGTGCGCAGCAGGTTCTTGGCGAGCGCGAGCCTGAGCCGGTCGCGCAGCTCGACGAACGAGCACCCGCACAGCTCGCGCACCACGTGCGAGCAGCGCGACGGCGAGAGGTTCATCTCGCGGCTCAGGTCGCCCAGGCTCACGCCCGTCTTGAGGTTGCGCGAGACGAAGCCCTCGACCTGCTCCCGGCGAAACGCCTCGGGCTTCTCCGCGGTGCGCCGCCGGGTCTCCAGCAGGAACCACAGGTAGCTCTGCAGGCCCGAGGCGATGTGCCGGATCCGGCGAAACTCCGCGCGGTCGAGCCGACGCAGCCCGGGCGGCCCCGAGTCCTTGAGGCGAAACTGCCCGACGTAGACGACCACGCCCAGCTCGCCCTGCCAAAACACGGGCAGGATCAGCTCCTGCGCCCCCGCGTGGCAGGTGTGCACGAAGGCCCGTCGCCGACGCTGGCACAGCTGGGGCACCACCGTGAGGTCGCAGTGTCGGCAGGCCGCGTCGGCGGTCACCTTGACCTGGTCGCAGAACGCCGAGCGGTGATAGTCGAACCGGTGTCCCAGCCGCTCCAGCTCCGTGGCCGCGGTCGAGCGCGTATGGAAAAGCTTGATACAGATGTCGAGGCCCAGGGCCGCCTCGAAGGCGTCGAGCACGGAGGCGGGGTCTCGGCGACCCAGGCCGAGCGCCGGGATGTGGGGCAACATGCCGTTTAAAAAACCTGAATCCAGCATCAGAGTCCACTTCTTTAGCCTCACGGTCCATTTACGAATACAGCACTTGGCGGCATAATGGGGATGCTTCCCGGGAACCCTCCCGGTGGTTCACCCCCCACCCATCTCAGTCATCATATGAAACAATCGATCCCCCTCCCATTGCGCATCAGCTTGCTCACCGCCCCTCTGGCGGTCGTAACCGCCCAGGCGGACACCTGGACGTGGAACGGCACGTCCAACGGTCTGTCGTGGAGCGCATCCACCTACTGGAACGCTCCGGTCGGTGCCGGCACCGTGTATCCCACGGGGGCCGGAGCGGTCGCGGATTTCGGTCAGGTCACCGTTGGCAACGCCCGCACGGTGTATGCGGATTTAAATGTGACCGTCGGCTCCATCCTGATGAACAGCCCATACGGATGGAGCATCATTCGTGAGCCCGAGGGCATCTCCACGATCACCATCGATAATCTGGGGGCCGGCGGTCTCATCAGCCTGAGTGGCGGTGGCGGAGCCTACAACCAAAGCTCCACCTTGGGTAACACCAGCACCACGAAGTATATTCGCCTTTCCTTGGCGGATGACCTGACGATCCGGACCAACACCGGGCCGGCCGCCACCTATACCATTCACACGCCGATCGTCGGCACCGGCAATCTGGTCATCGAGACCAACTCCGCCGGCTCCACGGTGTTTTCAACCGCTTCCAGCCTCAACGCGGTCGGCGCCGTCACCAACGCCGGCACCGGCACGGGCACCGTGACCGTCGGCTCCGTGATCGGCGCGAACGTCACCGGCGTCACCCAGAACAGCGCCACTTCCAAGCTCGTGCTCTCGGGGGCCAACCTCTACTCGGGCCCGACCACGGTGATGGCGGGCATCCTGGAACTCGGCGCGAGCGAGCGCCTCGCCGACTCCAGCCGACTGGTCCTGGACGGCGGCACCTTCGCCACGCGCGGCTTCAGCGAGACGCTGGGCGAATTGTCGCTGCTGGACGATTCCGTCATCGACCTGGGCTCCGGCTCCTCGGCCCTGGTCTTCGCCGACAGCCACACGCAGCTCTGGAACGCCTCCGTCAGCCTGAGCATCATCAACTACACCGCAGGCGTGAACAGCATCCGCTTCGGCACGAACGACGACGGACTGACGCTCGCCCAACTCGGCCAGATCACCATCAACGGCGAGTCCGTCGGCATCGATGACAACGGCTATCTCACGCTGGTTTCCATCCCCGAGCCCTCGACAGCCGGCCTGATGGCCGGCATGCTCGGACTCGGCCTCGCGGCCTCCGGTCGTAAGCGCCGCTAAACGGTTTTGCCGTCCGTTTTTTGTTACCCGCCCCGCATCCCGGGAATCCGTCCGCATCGAACCCGGGCGCGCGACCACGCCGCCCCCGGGGATCGGCGCCGCTTTCCCCGGTTCTCCCTCCGTGTTTCCATCCCCGCACATCCTGTCTGGTCGCACCGGTCCGGCCTCCGGCCCCGGCGTCCGGCGGTCCTCGCGCACCGATGATCGTCGCGGCGGCTTCGCCCTGCTGATCACGATCACGCTGGTGGCGTTCCTGGTGCTGGTGGTGTTGTCGCTGGCCACGTTGACCCGCGTCGAGACCCAGGTGGCGGCCAACGGGCGGGATGTCGCCCAGGCGCGCGAGAACGCGTTGATGGCGCTCGATCTCGCCCTCGGGCAGCTCCAGAAGCACCTCGGGCCGGACCGTCGCGTGTCGGCGCGCGCCGATGTCACGATTCCCGCCGCGGTGCCGGTGACCGCCGCCATGACGGGGGCGCAGGTCGAGACCCTGCTCGCGGATTACTGGGGCGGGCGTCGCAACCGCCGCTGGACCGGGGCGTGGAGCAACGGCAACGCCACGGTCTTCGACGAGGAGAACCCCGCGGCCTTCAATCCCCGGCCGGCCCTGGGGGCCTGGTTGGTGAGCGGCAACGAACCATCCGCGACCGGCGACACCTACACGCCCGACGAGCAGGTCGATAATCTGACCTTGGCGGGGATCACCAGCCCGAACGCCGCGCTTGCGCGCTTCGGAACCGCGACGCGTCCCTACCGCCTGTTGGTGGGCGCGGCCACCGCCAACATCACGGTCGACGCGGATGTCGACCGCGCGGTGGTGGCTCCGGAGGTCCCGATCCTCGCGACCGGCCTGCCCGGCTTCGACAATTCGGAGACGACGGTGGGGCACTACGCCTGGTGGGTGGGCGACGAGGGCGTGAAGGCCCGGGCCAACCTGCGGGACGAACACGCGGATGTCGGCACCACGGTGGCGCGGTTGGCGCGGCTCCGATCGGCGCAACGCCCCGCGGTGGAGGCGATGAGCGAGGAACTCAAGCTGGGCTACCCGGTCAACCACGCCGATCTGCCCAAGGTGCTCGATCCCCGTCAGCTCGGGATGATCGGCCTGAGCGCGGATCTGCCCGACGAACTGAAGTCCCGGTATCACGACTTGACCTGCCGTTCCCGCGGGGTGTTGGCCGATGCGAAACACGGCGGCCTCAAGAGCGATCTGAGCTACGTTTTCGGCCAGCCCGACATCGACACGTTGCACGAGGCGCTCACGGCCGTCTACGGCACGGCCGACATCGTCCCGGAAGGTGCGCCGGACGACAGCAAGGGCAACCCGCTGCTGTCCACGGTGGCGACGCCCTTCGCGGCGTTGCCTTCCGTGCTGCCCGACCCGACCCTCTTCGACCAGTCCGCGACCTGGGAGCAGTTGTGGTCCTTTGCCAACCAAGGCGCGACGATCGACGCCTCCGGCGCGGCCCCGCCCCGGCGGCACACCGCCATCCAGCACGGCCTCTACCCGCTGGTCGTGCAGGCCAAGCTCTTCTTCCGCCTGCGGTTTGTCGGCGGGACCGCGGATGGGGACGGCGTCAACCGCACCGGCAAAATCTGGGTGGACACCCTGCCGCTCGTGGTGCTGGCCAATCCCTACGCCGTGCCGCTGGCGGCGGCCGACTACGACCTGGTGTTGAGCGGCACGCCACCGGTTCTCGCCTTCGGCCCGTCCGGTGATCCCGCCGGCGGTTTCCCGACGCTGCCTTTCCCGTCCGGCGCCAATCCGGTCTGGTGGGGGAGCAGCCCGTTGAAGATACGCAGCCATGGCATCCCCGCCGGCGAGGCCCAGGTGTTCATGTTGTCCGCCTCCGACAACCCCGGGATGTCCGAAGACGACCAGCTCGACGTCACCAACCAAGCATCCTCGGACCCGCCCGTGCTGACCAATGACATCGAGCTGATCGCCGCGTTGACGTATAACACGGACAAGACGCTGCCGGCCTCCGGCGACACCCACGCCGTGCTTCGCCTGGGCTCCAACAACTTCACCACCCGGCTCTACCTCGGTTATGGCGACGCGCCCAACGCCACCACCCTGTTGCACGAGGTCGTGGCCATGCGCCACTACTCCGGCGGGGTGTCCAACTACGACACCGGCACCGTCCTGGTGGTCTATCCGACCAGCGACGGCGTCCGCCAGGGCGGCGGCCTGAACACCGTGGTCAACCAGGCGGCCAGCACCCGGTATCCCGCCCCCAGCGCCAGTCTCACCGACGCGCAAACCCTGTTCACCCTGCAACAGGCGCCGTTTTACCAGGCCAATTATCGCGCCCAATACGCGTCTCCGGTGGGCAACTACAGCGTCAACAACCACCCGTTGGAAAGGGCGAAACGGTTTGCCAAAAACGGCGCCGCCGGCACGGCCGACAACACCCCGCATCCCTGGCTGCTCGCCAACCTCATGCTGCCCGAAGACGGCAGCCCGGTCACGCGCTGGGGACTGGTGAACGTCGGCGAAGGCCAGGACCACACCGAGGCACCGTCCGCGCTCGTCGGCGACGCCGGGTTCAAGAACCTGCTCTACGACCTGCCCCGGCCCGGGGCCCCGTTGTCCTCGCCGGGCAGTCTGCAACACTTCAACACCACCGGGTTTGGCCGCGCCCCCGAGCACGGCTGGCAGGTCAATTATCCCATCGCCAACTCCTACCCTCACCCGCGCGTGCCGCGTGACCGCGTCATCCATTATCAAGACACGCCGTCCCTCGCCACCGGTCAGCATTACGACGGCTCCTACCTCTGGAACGACATCCTCTGGGACCGCTTCCATTTCTCCACCTACCCCCATACCGGCGGGTTTGACTTCGCGACCGGCAAGCTGATCAACAACCGCCTGAAGCCCTTCCGCCACACCATCGCGTCGAACGACACCACCGCTTTCCGCGGCGACGGCGACCCCTCCAGCCCGGCCAATGTGCGCATCGCCGCGGCCAACCTGCTCGTCGACGGAGCCTTCAACATCAACTCCACCTCCGTCGAGGCCTGGCAGGCGATGTTCTCCAGCCTGGGCAACATCCCCGTCGGCTCCAACTCCGCCCCCTCCGCTCCGTTTGTCCGGACCCTGACCCCACCCGCCGGCTCCACCGACGCCGCGACGGGCGCCAACGAGAACGCGTGGGCGGGCTTTCGTGATCTCACCCCCGCCGAAGTGAAGACCCTGGCCGAGGAAATGGTGCTCCAGGTGCGGCTGCGCGGACCCTTTTTGTCGATGTCCCAGTTCGTCAACCGCCTGCTCATCGAAGGCGCCTCCGACAACTTCAAGCTTGGCCTGGCGGGCGCGTTGCAGGCGGCCCTGGACAAATCGGTCAATCTCACCGCCAACATCGCCCCGGACTTCCGTGTGCCCGCCTCCACCCGGCCCGCCTACAACGGCGCCAACGCCATCATCGACCAGGCCTACGTCATGCCCACCTCCATCGTCGGCTTTCCGGGCCACGTCCTGCAGGCGGACGTGTTGTCCGCGCTCGGGTCCACGCTTTCGGCGCGCTCCGACACCTTCACGATCCGCGCCTACGGCGACAGCGTGAACCCGGCCACCGGAGAGGTGACCGGACGCGCCTGGTGCGAAGCCGTCGTCCAGCGCGGGCCCGACTACGTCGACGACGCCCTTCCGCCCGTCGACACCCCCGCCGCCGGCTCGGTCAACGCCACCTTTGGCCGCCGCTTCGAGATCGTCGGCTTTCGTTGGCTCAACCCCGAAGACCTATGATGCGACCCTTGCTTGCGATCTGCGCCCTGTTGCTCGGTGGATTGCCGCCGACGATGGTCGTGGCCGGAGAAACGCCCGCGCCGCCCCGGCTGCGGTTCCTCTTCATCGACGAAACCCCCGGCGACTACCTGATCCGGGAAAACGGCGGCTATCGCCCCGTCGGCGTGGAGCCCTACGCGGTCAGCACCCCCTATGTGCCGCGCGAGCCCAAGCCCTTTGCGCTCTACAAGTCCTTGCCGGCGGACGACGGCACGTCCGCGCGCACGCCGGTGCGCATCGCCACCGTGACGCCCCCGCGCGACCTGGCCTCGGCGCTGGTGATCGTGACGCCCCGCCCCAGGTCGTCGCCGACCGAGCCCTACGACTACCGCGTGGAGGTGGTGGACAGCTCCCCGGCCTCGTTCCCGGCCGGCTCGCTCAGGATCATCAACCGCTCGCCGGCGCCCATGGCCGGGGACTTCGGCGGCGCGCGTGTGCTGGTGGCCCCCGGGACCGAGCAGGTGATCACCCCCGCCACGGACGCGCGCCACCGGTTGTTTTTCAAGGTGGCCGCGCAGGAAGGGGAGACCTGGACGCTGCTGTCGAGGAACATCACGGTGATCCGTCCCGGCGACCGCATGACCGGCTTGCTGGTCCACTCCCCCGGCGGCATGCGCCATCTGCTCAGTGCGGAGGAACTCGCGATTTTCGGCGAACCCCGGCCGCGCAACCACTGGCTGCTCTACACCGACTCGCCCTGAAGCGATGCGTGCAAGGTCCCTGTTTATACGCGCCGCGTCGCCCGCGCAGCGCCTGAGTCGCCGCCTCCCGCTCGCGCTTGCGTTGGTCATGGGTCATGGCGCCTTGGTCATTCCCTCGGCGGCCGCCGCCGAGGGCGGCGCCTTCGGCAGCAGCGAGCGTAACACCACCGCGCTCATCGGCATCCTCTACGACCTCAAGCAGACCCAGCAACGTGAGCCTGCGGACGGCGGCAAACGCTTCGCGGAGATCGTCGACGAGTTCGTGGTGTCGGGTTTCGACGAGGCCCTGCTCAACCGCTACTACCGCGCGCCGCTGCCGCTCTACACCACGCAAATCGCGATGCCGCGCATGAGCGCCGAGGAGGCGCCCAAGGCCTTCGGCGTGGAGGACGAGGTCAAGCCCCGCGCCTGGGTCGTGCACTACAAGGCGCAGGTCGCCCCGCCCGCGGACGGTGTGTATCGTTTCATCGGTCGCGCCGACGACCTTCTGGTCGTGGCGATCAACCGCAAGGTCGTGCTCAACGCCAGCCTCAAGGACACGCGCCTGGCCCGGCTCGCTTGGCAACCGTCCCAACCCTCCGACGACCTCACCGCTTTACCCGGCAAAGTCCACTACGGCGACTGGCTCGAGTTGAAAGCCGGACAGCCGGTGGATATCGACATCCTCGTGGGTGAACGTCCCGGCGGGGAATTCTATGCGCAATTGGTCTACGAAAAGCGCGGGGCCACCTATCCGGTTTCAGCTGGCAAGCGCCTCCTGCCACTTTTTCAGGTCGCATACCAACGCATGGACAGCCGCGAATTCAGCACCGACCTGCCGGCGTGGAAATGTGTGGAGTAGGGGAGGCAAGAACCCTCTTGGTTTAAACAGGTTTAAATCGGATGGTGTTTGTTGATGGGGCATTCCGAGGTTGTTTTCTATATTTACGAGGTAACCTTCACCGGTGGTGCCCGGCTTTCACTGCCTCACTGACGATACCCGATCAGCTTGAATGACTCGCAGGCCACCGCCACCGGTGAGTTTTTTGATTTTGCGCAGGACTACCTTGATCTTAAGTTCGATCTCTCCCCTTCGGATAATATCAATCAGCAGAGATATTTAACTGACTGCATTCAGCAGCTGCGCTCACTTGGAGTGAGGGGGTTCGCGGGCAGTGTTAAGCGCTCGATCAAGGTCAAAGGCGACACTAGCGACCCCATGCCGATGATGACAGCGGTGGTTCTGCTTGTTCGTGACGGCGACAAGAAAATCGTGGAGGTGACTCTAGGTAGTGTCGTCACGAGATGTTGGCCCGGAGGATTGCGCAGCGGATGTGAACGGCAGCCAGATAAGATGAGGTTCGCTTGGCGTAGCGGGTGGCGATGCCACGCCAGCCCTTGAGCTTCATGAAGGCGTTTTCGACCAAA
>JAUWBF010000041.1 GCA_030601755.1 Verrucomicrobiota bacterium
CGATATGGGTTCGCTGATCTGGCTGCCGTGCACGTAGTAGGAGCTGGCGGAGGGGCTGCCGATCGACGACGCAGTGGGATTCAGCCCCGGACCATCCGCAAACGGAAAGGCGGTCACGTTCGAGCCGACGGTGTTGGCGTTGCGCGACGTGGTGGTGTTGTTCTCGTTGAAAAGATACTGGACCAGCGTCTCGGCCTGCAGCGAGGCGACGGACGCGAGACCCAGGGTGGCGGCGAGCAGGGGAAGTGAATGGATGCGGGGGTAGTTCATGCCAACGAGGTTCCCGCGCCGGCCACCGACGGGCAATTCGGGGAGCTGCAAACATTGCATCTTTTTGTTTAGTTTTTTTATCTTGCCCGCGTTTTGCCGTCCACCGGCGGCGGCTTGTCCTCCACGCTGATCGCCATGCTCCCCCTGCAACCCCACTGGGATTCGCTGCAACTTGACCTGCTGCACATCTACGACGGCGCGGTGCTGCCGTGGGGTCGCAAGATGAAGGACATCCCGCCCGCGAATTATCAACGCGCCTGGCTGCTGCGCGAGGGGCGCGGCCGCGCGAAGATCGGCTCGCGCTGGCACCAGCTCAAGGCCGGCGAGTGGTTCATCCCCTCGCCCGTGTTGAGCGCGCAGGAATTCTCCGAGGACGCTCGGTCGCTCTCGTTGCACTTCCGCGCACGGTGGCCCGACGGCGCTCCGCTGTTCGAGATCGCCGCGGGCGTGCGGCTGCCGGAGACGCGGCATCCCGAGATCGAGGTCGCCGCGCGGGCGCTGCACGAGAGCTGCCTGCGCGCCGCGCCGCCGCGCTACGGCGATCCGGCCTTTCCCGAAAACCTCACGCTCGACCAGTTCCTGCACGTGGGGGAAACCTTTCGCCGGTGGCTGCGGGTTTTCTGCGCGGGCATGGAGGCCGAGGGCTGTCCGCCGACCGCGCCCGGCGCGATGGATGACCGCGTGCGCAGCGGCCTACGCTGGCTCAGCCAACTGCCGCTGAGCGCCAAGTTTCGCGAGCCGCTGCTGGCCGGCAAGCTGGGCCTGAGCGTGATCCACATGAACCGGCTTTTCATGCGCGAGCTGAAGCTCACCCCGGCCGCCTACCTCGAAAAACGCCGCTGGGAACACGCCTCCTACCTGCTGCTCAACTCCTCGCGCAGCGCCAAGGAGATCGCCTACGAGCTCGGCTTCTGCGCGCCCTCCTACTTCGCCACGTGGGTCAAGAACCGCTCGGGCAAGACGCCCCTGCAATTTCGCCGGCGCTCCTGAAGCCACGCCCTGGCGAGCCGCGGCTCGACAAAGCCGGCGTCATCCCATCCCCTGAACGTCTTCCCTCAACTCGCATGCCCCGTCGCACCACCATGCGGCAAGTCGCCGCCGCCGCCAACGTCTCCGTCGCCACGGTCAGCATGGCGCTGCGCAACTCCGACAAGATCACGCCCGAGACGCGCGAACACGTGCAGAGCGTCGCGCGCGACCTCGGCTACCAGTTCACGGCGGCCACCCCGGCCGCGTCCGGTAAACGCCCCGGCGCGCGGCCGCCCACCGACGGCGGCGTCATCGCCTACCTGACGGCCTACCCCACCAAGGAGGGCTGGTATCAAAACCGTTTTTGCCCCGCCGCCTACGACGGCGCCCGCCGGCGCGCGGCCGAGCGCGGCTACACGCTGGAGCACTTCTGGCTCAACGACGAAAGCCTCGGCGCGCGCCGGCTCGCCAAGCTGCTGCACTCGCGCGGCATCTCGGGCCTGTGCGTGGCGCCGTTTCCCGACGTGGTGCCGCACTTCACGTTTCCTTGGGACGGGTTTTGCCCGGCGGCCATCGGCTACACCATGCGCCGGCCCGCGATGCACCGCGCGTGCCCGCACCAGTTCCAGGGCATGTCGCTGGCCCTGCAAAGCCTGCGCAAGCAGGGCTACCGCCGCGTCGGCGTCGCGCTCGGCCAGCGCGTCAGCAAGATCGTGGCGAAAAACTGGATCGGCGCCGTATTGCTTTTTCAATACACCTACGGACGGAACGCCGCGACCTGCCTCGTCTACGAGGAGTCCGACCGCGAGGAGCTGAAGGACTGGATGCGCACCAACAAACCCGACGCCATGATCGTCTCCGACATCGCGCTCATCAAGTGGATCGAGGCCATCGGCGTGCGTGTGCCCGAGGAGATGGGCGTCGTGCCGCTGGAGGTCTATCCCGACCACGCCTACCTCGACCAAAAGCCCGACGCGGTCGGCGCGGCCGCCATCGACCTCGTCATCGGCCAGATGCAGCGCGGCGAGACCGGCCTGCCCGCCGACCCGAAGGTGGTCATGATCGAGGGCGTCTGGGTCGACGGCCCCAGCGTGCGCACGCTGCCGGTGCGGTGAGAAAGGCTGCTCGAGGTGGATCGCGGCCTCCGGACGCGATCAGCGGTGCGAAGCCCCCGAACCAAGCGCGCCGGGGACGTCGCGCTCCACCTTCGCCGGCCGTGCGCCGGCCGACCTCACGATCAAAGGCCTCCGCTCCGCACAGTCTTGATTTCCAGCGGGCCGAAGCGCAGCGCGTGGCGTTCGTCGGCCTCAACCGCGAGCGGCTCGGCGGCGGTCTCGACGAGGTTGCACTCGCTCCACGCGCCGGCGGCGACCAACGCGGCCTCGACCGGACGGTCGGTCACGTTGACCAGGCGCCAGACCCAGCCGCGGCCGTCTTCGGCGGGCTTCACCGCGGCGACCTCGATCCCGGGGCCCTCGATGCGCGGCGTCACCGGAAGTTGAATACGATTTGATCCGCTGAACACGGTCAGCGGGGTGTTGAAGGCGCGCGCCTCGGCGGTGAGCACCGCGGCGTCCACGCCGGGTCCGTGCGGACGCAGCGCGTAGCGGAACACATGCTCGCCGAGGTCGCCGTAGACCTTCTCGCCCGCGGCGGACTCGGAGACGTCGTCCTTGCCGATGAGGGCGTTGCCCGGATGCGGCACGCTGCGGATGAGCGCCATGTCGATGACGTTGCCCTTCACGCGGAAGCCGTGCTTGCAGTCGTTGTAGAGCGCGGCGCCGCCGGCGTTATCGTCCGACAGGTCGACCCACTGGAGTGCGGCCACCTCGATCTGCGCGCGGCGCACGAGCGTGTCCTCCAACGTGCTGCGGCGGATGTGGCCGAAGGGGATCTCGAAGCTCGCCTCGGCGGCGTCGGTCGCGATGGGGAAACGCACGCGCAGCATCGTCGCGGGGTCGCGCCAGTCGGCGCGCGTATCGAACTCCACCTGCTCGGCGCCGGCGAAGAGGCGCACGGTCTGGCGGATCTCCGACGCGCCGTGTTGCCAGACGAAAGAGACCTCGGCCGCGGGACCGTCGACCCGCGCCGAGCGCTCGCGCAACGCGGGGCGCGCGGACAGGCGGCGCAGGTAGGGCCACACGTCCTTGTTGGGATGGTCGGTCTCGAAGTCCCACGCGTCGCCGGTGTCCTCGATGACGATGAACTCGTTGGCGACCGCGCCGGCGGGCAACACCTCGCGACCGGTGCGCTTGTCGACGATGAAGTCGATGAAACCGTCGGCGTTGAAACGCACGCGGAGGTTTTCGTTCTCCAAGCCAGTAGCGCCGGCTTCCAGCCGGCCGTCGACCGCAGGTGCAGGCAGGATGCCTGCGCTACCTAAGCCGGCGACTTCCGCGCGATGCCAGGCGCCGTCGTGGCGAACCCATTCGGCGCGCGGCCAGGAGGACGAGTTGAACACCGCGGGACCGTCGGCCAACGCGGCGTAGCGTTCCTCGGTGAGTGCGCGGAGTTCGTCCAGGATGGCGGCGTAGCGCGGGTTGCACTCGTCATAGACGCGCTTGATCGAGGAGCCGGGCAGGATGTCGTGGAACTGGTAGAGCAGGACCTCCTTCCAGCAGCGGTCGAGCGCCTCGGCCGGATACGGCGCGACGCCGGCCTCGGCGGCGAGGTAGGCGGCCCACTCGAGTTCGCGCAGGGCGACCTCGCAGAGGCGGTTGTTGCGTTTCACCAGCGCCTGCGTGGTGAGCGTGCCCTGGTGGCGCTCGAGGTAGAGCTCGCCGCGCCAGACGGGGAAGGCGTCGGACTCGCGCTCGAGCGCGCGGAAAAATTCGGAAACGGTGCCGAAGCGAACGTTGGGCAGTCCGGGCAGGCCGGGGGCGCGCTTGAGGCGCTCGAGGTGTTCGGCGTCGGGTCCGCCGCCGCCGTCGCCGATGCCGTAAACCATGAGCGCGTGGTTCGACACGTCGCGCTCGGCGTAGTCGTCGGCGATCTTGCGCAGCGAGTGCGCGGCGGCGGGTCCGTTGTAGGTCTCCTCCGCGAGCATGTGGGTGAGGATGCTCGTGCCGTCGACGCCCTCCCAGTGGAACGAGTGGTGCGGGAAGCGGTTCACGACGTTCCAAGAGAGCTTTTGCGTCATGAAGTAGCGGTGGCCACTCTTGCGCAGGATCTGCGGCAACTGCCCGTGGTAGCCGAATACATCGGGCTGCCAGCAGTAGTCGGGCGTGACGCCGAACTCGTCGCGGAACCAGCGCGCGCCGTGCAGCACCTGCCGCACGAACGACTCGCCGGAGGGCATCGAGCAGTCCGGCTCGACCCAGAAGGTGCCCTGCGCCTCGATGCCGCCGGAGCGCACGGCGTCCTTGATTTTCAAATACAGCTCGGGATGGTGCTCCTTGATCCAGGCGAAGAGCTGCGGCTGGCTGCAGCCGAAGTGGTAGTCGGGGTAGCGCTCGAGGTTGTAGAGCACGCTGGCCAGCGTGCGCGCGCCCTTGCGGATGGTCTCGCGGACCGGCCAGAGCCACGCGAGGTCGAGGTGGCCGTGGCCGATGGCGTGGACCTCGAGCTCGGGCTTGTCGACGGAGAGGAACCAGTGGCGCAGGCAATCGCGCGCCATGGCCACCGTCGTGTCGTCGATGCGTTCGAGCAGGCCGACGACGCCGAGCAGATCGGTGTCGAGCTTGGTCAGGAGTTCGCCACCGGCGGGCAGGGTTTCGCGATAGTCGACGAGCGTCTCGAGGTCGTAGTAGAGCGCGCGCACCTCCTCGCGGACGGTGCACAGCTCGGCCAGCGCGACGACGCCGCCGTCGGGCACGTTGCTGAAAAGATCGTTGAGCGCGGCGTCGGCCCACAGCTCCACACGGCCGGCGCGCACGGCCCCCGCGGGCACGCGGCAGACGGTCTTGCCCGGCCGGCCGAGGCGGTGGTCGAAGGTGGACTTGATGCAGGTGAGCCCGCGCATGGGCACGCCGTTCGGGTCGACCACGCACAGCTCGCCGTTGATGTCGATGCGGGCGGTGAGCCCTTCGGTGGAAACGCCCGCGGGCAGGTCCGCGCTGAAGCGCATCCACGCGCAGTCGAAGACGTGACGCGCCCAAGGTTCGCCGATGTTGACGACGGCATGCGCGCCGGTCTCGCGCGCGGCGTAGGGCACCGGTTCCTTGGTCAACCAGCGCTCGATGCACAGGGGGGCGACATGCAGGTATTGCTCGCGCCAAAGGCGCTTGAGCAGGCCGTCCGCAAGGGCGGCCAACGGAGAGACGGCGGCGGAGTCCGGGGAGGGATTCATGCGAGGTCGCGCATTCCCCGCGGCAATTTCGCGACGTGCAACCCCTGTGTTTTTTCACCGCGCGCGCAGTGGGTTTTTCAGAGGGGAAACGGCGTGGTCGGCGATTTTTGTTAAATGCTGTTCAACGCGATTCGGCGGCGATTCGACGCGGAACAGGCGTCGGCGCATCGGCGGACCACGGCAGCCTCCGCTTGTCTTCGCGGGAGCGGTGTAATTGTTTCCCCGCCCCCGCATCGCCATGCAAAACCTGCTGCAAACCCCGCCCTCCGAAACGCAGATCGCCGCCATTCTCGCCGAGACCGCCGGCCGCCCCGCCTTGCCGCCGCTTGGCTCGCCCGAGTGGACCTCTTTGCGCGACCAAGCCGCCGTCGCCGCGTGGCTGACGCCGCTCATCGCGCGTGCCGACGCCGAGGCGGACGAACCGTTGCCCGTGCTGACCGACGAGCTCTACGCGGACTTTTTCAAGACGGGCGACCGGCTGCCGTTCGAGCGTCCCTACTTCGAGCGCCGTCGCCGGCTGGGTCGCGCCGCGATGGCCGTGCTGCTGGGCGACGACGCGGTGCGCGCGCGGTTGTTGCCATCGTTTTTGCGCAAGCTCGAGGACGTGCTCGCCGAGGAATCGTGGAGCCTGCCCGCGCATGTCTGGACGCAGCCCTCCGGCAAGGACCCGATGACCATCGACCTCTTCGCCGCGGAGTGCGCCAACAACTTCGCCGAGATGCTCGTCGTGCTGGGCGAGGTCATTCCCGGCGAACTCGCGCAACGCATCCGCGCGCGCCTGCGCACGCAGGTCTTTGAGAACTACGCCAACCGCGAGCCGGCCTTCCACTGGGCGTCGCTGCCGATGAACTGGAACGCCGTCTGCCACCAGGGTGTGCTCGGCGCCGCGCTCGCCATCGAGGACGACCACCGGCTCGTGGCCCGCATGCTGACACGCGCCGCGCAAGGCCTGCCGCGCTACCTGGAGGGCTTCGGCGACGACGGCTCCACCTCGGAGGGTCCGGGCTACTGGTCCTACGGCTTCGGTTGGTTCAGCGAGCTCAACGCCCAGCTCGAGCACCGCACCGGCGGGCGACTCTCGCTGTTCGAGGGCAACGCCAAGATCGGTCGGATCGCGCGCTTCGCCCCGCTCATGTGCCTCGATGGCGGCCACATGGTCAACTTCTCCGACGGCGGACGCACCGGCCTGCTCTCGGCCTCGCTGCTCGCCTACCTCGGACAACGCCTCGACGACCCGATGCTGCGCGCCGAGAGCGTCGCCCTCTACCGCCATCAGCAGGAACACGGCGTCGACCTGGACGAGCCGCGCCGCGACTTTTTCAACCTCAGCCGGCTCGCCTTGCGCACGCCCGCCGCCGACGCGCTTGCCCGCTCCGCCACACCCGCCGAGACGATCAAGCCCGACGTCTTTTTCCCCGACTACGGCGCCGTCGTGACCCGCGGCACCGACGACCGCGGTCACCGTTGGGAGTTCGCCGCCAAGGGCGGGCACAACGCCGAGCACCACAACCACAACGACTGCGGCTCGTGGCTGCTCAACATCGACGGTCGTCCCGCGATCATCGAGATCGGCGCGCCCGAATACACCCGCGCCTTCTTCAGCGACCGCCGCTACGAATTCCTCGCCGCCCGCTCCCTCGGCCACTCCGTGCCCTTCGTCAACGGCCACGAACAGTCCGCCGGCGCCGAGGCCGCCGCCACCGTGCTGCGCGCCGAGACGGGCGGCGACCGCGTCGCGTTTGCCATCGACCTCACCAAGGCCTATCCGGCCGCGGCCGCGTGCGAACAGCTTCACCGCACCTGGACCCTCGACAAACGCGCCGGCCGCCTGACCATCTCCGACCGCTATCAACTCGCCGCCGCGGGCCCGGTTGAAAGCATGGTGATTTGCCAAGACCCCGTCACCCGCGACGGCGACGCCGTGCGCATCCACGCACCGGCCGCCACGCTCCGCCTCGCCCCGCTCGACGGCACCGAGATCGCCGCCATCGAGACTTGCGACTACCGTGATCACCACGGCCGAGACGCGCAGATTGCCCGCATCCGGCTGCGCGCCGGCGACCCGGCCCCCACGACCTCAGGCGTCATCGCGTGCGAGCTGCGCGTGGATGGTTAACCACTTGGATCCAATGGTAAACGGCAATTGCTATACCGAAAGTCAATTTAAGTATAGCATTCAAGCATTGAAGCCTCGGTCAGCTACCGCGACCACCCGAGGCTTGATTCCCCGAGGAGGCTTGGCTCCCCATCACTAGAGGGAAGAACAAAGACAGGCCCTTTATTCAGCGCCCGAGCGCGCACCAAAGATAGCACTTGCATAGCGATAAAGCATCGGTAGCGTCTCCATCACCCCATTGGAGACCCCGCCATGCAATACCCCCGCCCGAATTCTGTTCGTGGCTTCACGTTGATCGAATTGCTCACCGTGCTGGCCATTGTCGGCATCCTTGCCGCCATCCTCATCCCCGTCGTCGGCCGCGTCCACGAAAACGCCAAGGAGTCGCGTTGCGTCAGCAACCTCCGGCAAGTCGGCATGGCCCTGCATGCCTACGCGGCGGACAACAAAGGCCACCTTCCGGCAGTCGGCCATTTTACGGTCTCGGCCTACTACAACCGGGACCCGCGCTACATTCACTGCTCGCTCGTCCCCTACATCGGGACCAAGGAGGCCACCACTTGGTCCGTGAGCGCATCCGACGCCACCTACAACGGAGTTTTCGACTGTCCCTCCTACAAGGGCGAAAACCCGAACGCATTCGCCAACGCGTGCTATCGGCTTAACGCCGCCTTCACCGGATCCGACGACGTGCACTACCGCCCATTCGGCAACATGACCAACGCCCAAGGCTCGATGGACCACCGGCCGCTCAAACTGCTGGCCGTGCCCGGCGAGGCTTGGGCCATGCGCGACAACGAGCCCACCGACGTGGAGCCCGCGCACACCGGCCACCGCAACGCCGTCTTCTTCGACGGCCACGTCGGCCGACTCGACTTCAACAACAATCCCATCTGACCCGCATCCGCCTCCTCTTCATGTCCATCCGCTCCCGACTCCTCACCTGCGCCGCGCTGCTGGCCGCATGCCACGCCACCGCCCCCGCCTCACGCGCGCAGGACGACGCCACGCCCAAGCTCCCCTTCGTCTCCAACAACGGCTTCGACGTGTGGCAACCCACCGCCAACGGCGACTGGCCCGTCGACTGGTCGCGCGGCCAAGGCATCAGTTGGCACCGCGAAGAGGGCCGCGCGTTTCTCCGCCTCACCCAGACCGAGCCTGGCAAACTCGTCATGGTCTACCGCGACTTCGCGATCCCCGACGATGTGAAGGCCTTCCGCTTCGACACCATCGCTCGCGCCGCCAACATCGTGTCCGGCGAGAAGGCCTGGTTCGACGCCCGCATCATCCTCCAGTTCCTCGGCGACAACAAAGCCAAGGTCAAGGGCAGCCCCTCCCCCGTCGTCATCGCCCGCAAAGGCACCACCGACTGGAAGGAAGTCTCCAAAAAGTTCGCCGTGCCCGAGGGCGCCACCCGCATCGAGTGCATGATCTGCCTGTTTCAAGTCGAGGCCGGCTCCATGGACGTCGATCTCTTCAACCTCGAACCCATCAGCCTCGAGGAACTCAATCCGCCGCCGCCCCCTCCGCCCGCTCCGGTCACTCCGGCGGCCCCGCCTCCCGCGGATTCCTGACCGACACGCCTGCCACGCACCGCGGCTCAGTCTCCCCACCCATAACTCTCCCCTCCAAAGCCGGTCCCGCGCGACCGGCTTTTCTCTTGTTCATCCTGCTCACGCCACCCCGCCGCCGGCGCGGTCCGCCGAGGCCGCACGCCCCCAGAATCGCCTGTAGTGGTTTGAGAAATACAACGGATCCGCGAACCCCGACTCGGCCGCGATGCGCTTCATCGGCCACCCCGTCTCCCGCACCAGATAACGCGCCCGCCGCATGCGCAACCGCGCCAGCACCGCCTGCACCGTCTCCCCCGTCTGTCGCCGGAACAGCAGCCGGAAGTGATTCGGGCTGAGCGCCAGCGTGCGATAAAACGCCTCCAGCGCGTCCGGCTCCGCGAAATGCCGCTCCAACCACGCCATCGCGCGCGCCACCTCCGGATGCACCTCGCCGCTCCGCCCGCTCGCTCCGCCCGCCACCCCGGCCTCCGCCCAGAAACGCGCCAGCATCGCCTTCAACTCCCCCTCCATGAGCAACCCCGCCTCCGCACCGCCGGCGGCGAACCACCGCCGCAAACGCGCCAACGCCCGCGACTCCATCCGCGCCGCCGCCGGCCTACGACGACACAGCACCGGCGGCAACGACACCGCCTCCGAGGAAAACTCGCACCACGCCAGCCGGCACGCCTCGCGCCCGCGCGCCGCCATCCATTCCCGCCGACTCCAAGCCGGCACGAAAAACTGCTCCCCCGCCGCCAACCGCGACACCACGCCCTCCACCGCATACTCCATCCGCCCCGACTCGATGAGGATGAACCGGTGCGTCACGATCACCTCGTCCTCCGTCACTTTGCCCGGCTCGAACACCCGTCGCTCCACCTTGTTGACGCTCAAAGGCGCCCGCAGCAACGCCCGCCCCGTGCCCAACCGGTCGATCAACTCGCTCATGAAGACGCAGCCTGTCCACAAACCATGCGTTTTGTCCATGACATGATTGCTTTGCTCCCAACGGAGTTCCTTCCCCACCCCCGCCGCCTCCCGCATGCTCACTGCCAGTCAAAACCCTATTTTCACCCGCCCATTGCCCGCCCCCTCCGAAATAAAAACTAACATGTCTGGTTAGTTTTTATTTTTCCGCCTCTCCGTCGCCCATGAAAACCATCCACGAACCCGTCCGCGCCACGCCGCTCTGCCACGAGGCCGACCTGTGCGTCGTCGGCGGTTCGTGCACCGGCGTGTTCGCCGCCGTGCGCGCCGCGCGCCTCGGCCTCTCCGTCGCCCTCATCGAGCAAAACACCGTGCTCGGCGGCATGGCCGTAGCCGCCCAGGTCAACGACTGGCACTCCATCTCCGACACCAGCGGACAGCGGCAGATCATCGGCGGACTCACACTGGAGGTGATCGACCGCCTGCGCCGCCGCGGCGTGGTCGAGGAGATCAGCCCCGTCCATCGCAGCCAGTTTCGTTTCAACAGCGCCGAGCTCGCCGTCGAACTCGACGACCTCGTGCGCACGCATCGCATCCGAGTGTTTCTCGCCGCCCGCTGCGTCGCCGCGACGCGCGAGAACAACCGCGTCACCACCGCCATCATCGAGGACCGCTCCGGACGCCGCGCCATCGGCGCGCGCTACTTCATCGACGCCTCCGGCGATGGCAACCTGCTCCGCCATGCCGGTTTCGCCGCGTGGAAACCCGACGCCCTGCAACCCGTCAACCTCCAGGCCATCGTCGCCGGCAACAGCACCGCCGACGGCCCCGTGCCTTGGAATGATTTTCAAGACCAACTCGCCGCGCACGACTACCCCGCGGCCAACGGTCGCCCGTGGCACTTCCCCGTCCCTGGCTCCACCGGACTCACCAATCTCTTCGGCGCGCGCCTCAACGGCGTCGACGCCTCCGACGCCGACGACCACACCGCCGCGCTCCTCGAGGCCCGCCGCCTGCACCGCGCCTACCTCGACATGGTCCGCGCCCACCCCGCCGGCCTGAAACCAGTCGTCGTGGCGTGGGCCCAGGCCCTCGGCGTCCGCCAAACCTGGCACGCCCGTTGCCATCACCGCCTCACCGGCGACGAGATCCTGCGCGGCCAGACCTTCGACGACGCCATTGCGCAGGGGACCTACCCCGTCGACATCCACTCCTCCGACGGCACCATTCTGCGCTACCTCGACGGCCGCGAGGAAGTCGTGCCCAAAAACGCGCCGACCTTCTGGCGTCGTTGGCAACCAGAGGGCGCGCCCGTGCCCGCCTGTTACCACGTCCCCTACCGCTCGCTGCTCCCGCTCGAAGCCGAGAACCTCATCGTCGCCGGACGCCTGCTCGACGCCGACCGCGAGGCCTTCGGCGGCGTGCGCGTCATGGTCAACATGAACCAGACCGGCGAGGCCGCCGGCGTCGCCGCCGCCCTCGCCCACCGCGCCGGCCACCCCTTCTCCGCCGTGCCCGCCGCCGCCCTCCGCGCCACCCTCAACGCCGGCGGCTCCCTCCTCCTCCCCGCCGCCCATCCACCCAGCCAAACCAAAGAGTAACCCATTAGGTTACTCTTTGGCCCGACCACTCTCCTCTGAAAACTCACTCAAAGTAACCTATTGGGTTACTATCTGATCAATTCATGGCTATGAAAACCTTCCTCGAACCCGCCCGCGATATTCCCGTTATTTACGAGGCCGATGTTTGCGTGCTCGGCGGCTCCTGCACCGGGCTCTTCGCCGCCATCCGCGCGGCCCGCCTCGGAGCCCGCGTCGTGATTGTCGAAAAGGACAACTGCTTCGGCGGCATCGCCACCACCGCCATGGTCAACGTCTGGCACTCGCTCTGGGACACGGAAGGCAAACACCAGATCATCGCCGGCCTCACCGAGGAAACCATGGACCGGCTCGACCGCCGCGGCGCCGTCAAGCGCCACGAAAAAACCAACCCCTCCCGCGGCTTCACGTTCAACTCCGAGGAACTCAAGATCGAGCTCGACGAACTCGCCCGCGAGGCCGGCATCAAGGTCTACCTGCACACCCAGTTCGCCGCGCCCGCCCCGCTTGTGGAGGACGGACGCCTCGCCGCCGTCTTCGTCGAGAACAAGTCCGGCCGCGGCGCCATCCGCGCCCGCTTGTTCATCGACGCCACTGGCGACGCCGACCTCGCCGCCCGCCTCGGTTGCGAGACGTATCTCGCGAACCACCTCCAGCCCGCCACGGCCTGCGCGCGCCTGTCCGGCTGGAACACGCTGGGAGAAGCCAACATCGGCGTGCTCATCCGCGAACATGGCGCGGCCCACGGCCTGCCGCCGACCTTCTCCTGGGGCAACCGCGTGCCCGGCTCGGAGGTCTACATGCTCGCCGCCACCCGCATCCACGGCATCAATCCCGCCATCGCCGACGACCTCACCCACGGCGAGATCGAGGGGCGCCGGCAGGTCCGCGCCATCCTCGACATCGTGCGCGAACACGTGCCCGGATCCCGCCTCTCGCTGGAGGCCCTGCCCTCGCGCCTCGGTCTGCGCGAGTCGCGCCACATCCGCTCGCCGTATCAACTTACCGGTGACGACGTGCTGTCCGGCAAGTCCTTCGACGACACCGTCGCCCAAGGCAGCTACCGCGTCGACATCCACCATCAGGACAAACCCGGCATCACCCTGCGCTACCTCGACGGCGTCGAGACCTACGAGTGCCCAGGACTGCCCAGCCAGCGCGGTCGCTGGCGCCCCGAGACGCCGGTCAACCCGACGTATTATCAAATCCCCTACCGATCGCTGCTGCCGGCCAACGGCCCGCGCAACGTGATCGTCGCCGGCCGCATGCTCGACGTCGACATGCCCGCCCACGCCGCGGTGCGCGTGATGGTCAACATGAACCAGACCGGCGAGGCCGCCGGCGTCGCCGCCGTGCAGGCGCTGGACAACGGCTGCGATCTGCACGCCGTCGACGTCGCCCGTCTGCGCGCCACGCTCAACGCCGGCGGCTCCGCGCTCTGAATCTCGCCATCGCGTCGCGGCGCGCGCCGATAAAATCACTGCCGCAGCAACTCGGCCGCGCTTTTCTCGAAGCGACGCCACTCTCGCCAGACCGCCGCCGGGATGCGCGAGGTGTGCAGCACGCGGGTGGCGAAGCCAAACGCCTCGGCCAGACGCTCGCGCTGCTCCGGAGCCAGCGGACCGACTGACGCAACCAACGAGAAATCGGGCATCAGGCCGAAGTTGGCCGGATCATCCAAAGACGTGCCCGCTGGCGCGGATGGATGCGGCTCGGCCCCATCCCCGGTCGTCGCCTGGGCGCGGGCCAGGCCGCGCGGCTCGGCCTTGGGGGCGGACTCCGCCACGGGCGCGGGTCGCGCCGCACAACGCACACGGCGAACCGTCGCCTCTTTCGACGAGCCGTTTTTGCGGCAGGCACCGGTCACAGCCTTGATGAAGTCGTCAAGATCGCCGAACCCAAAGCGCGCCGGCAGCACGGCGAGCGCGGCGGTGCGCTCCGCTTGCAACGCGGCCTCGTCGCGAAGGATTTGTTCCCGCTGTTCCCGGATCTGCTGCAATTGCTGACGGAATGTCATAAACCCGCCACCGCTAGCCAGCGGACCCGCCGGAGGCAAGCGGTCGCTGAAAACCAAGGATGCCCCACCACTTAACCTGTGTCCCCGAGAAAGACTTGGAAAGCCCCCGCCCCTGTCGCCTAGTCTCCGACATCCATGATCCGTGCTTTCCAATGGGACCTCGCCCGCCAAGTCGAACGCCTCCCCGTCCTCCTAGACCTCCTGCCCCGCTACGCCGAGTGGGGCTACCAACAACTCTACCTGCACCTTGAGGACGCCGTCGATTATCCGTCCCTGCCCGGGATCGCGCGCACAGACGCCTACGCGTGGAGCGACTTGGAAGAGCTCGTCGCCACCGCCGCGCGCCACGGCATCCGAGTCGTGCCGATCGTCAACCTCCTCGGGCACACCCAGTATCTGATCAAGCATCCCGACTACCGGGATCTCAACGAGCTGCGCGACCCCGTCACCGGCGAGCCGTTGCCCAACGGACAGATTTGTCCGCTGCATCCGCGCACGCTCGAGGTCGCCGACGCCCTGTTGCGCGACGTCGCCCCGCTCTGCACCGCCGGGATCGTCCACGTCGGCCTCGACGAGTCGTTTCACCTCGGCAAACACCCGCTCTCCCGCGCCGAGATCGAACAGATCGGCCTGGCCGCGCACTTCGCGCGCTACGTCGGGAAGCTTCACCACCTCGCCACGAAGCGCGGACTGCGCATGGGCATCTGGGCCGACATGCTCGCGCTGCTGCCCGAGGCGATCCCGCAGCTGCCGCGCGGCATCGTCGCCTACGATTGGTATTATTATACCTTCGGCCGTCTCCCGCGCATGGAGCTGCGCAACTACGCGACCTACGACCTCGCGCCCGCGCTCGCCGCGCAGGGCATCAGTTACTGGGCCTGCCCGATGAACGGCGCCTTCCGCTACGAACCCGCGCCCGTCTATGGCGAACGCCTCGCCAACATCGTCAGCTGGTGGCGGCGCGCCAAGGCCACGCAGGCCGAGGGCCTGCTCGTCACCTCCTGGGAAGCCTACCGGCTCGCGCTCGAGACCACCACGCTGGTCGACGCCGCGGCCGCCTCGCTCTGGCTCGACGCCGACGCGCCCGAGGATCCCGCCGGCTTGCTCGCCCGCGGCCTGCGCCGGCTGCACGGCCTCGGTGCCGCCCGCGCCCGCACCGCCGCCGGCCAGCTGCTGGCCGGCGACACGCACGCCTTCGCCGGCTATCACCGCTGGGAGATCAACACCCGCTGGGACACCGTCGCCGCGCGCCGCGAGAGCCCCGCCCCCTTCGCCCGCGAGGCCCGCCGTCTCGCCCGGCTCGAGGCCGCGCCGCCCGTGCCCGGCTCCCGCGCGCAGGTCGCGACCATCCGCTTTCAACGCTACCTCGCCGTGCGCGACGCCTTCGTCCGCTCCGCCGGACTCGCATTGGCACGCCTGCGCCGCGCCCAGGCCAAAAACCAAATCACCCATCACCAATCCCAAATCACCGCCGCCCTCGCCGCCTGCGACGTATTCGCCGAAGAACTACGCGCCGGCCGGACCGCCGCCAAGGCGATGTGGGCGACCTCGCGCGATCCGCGCGTCTTCGCCACCGGCCACAACGCCAGCATCCTCGACGACGACGCCGCGCGCCTCAAGTCGTGGCGCGCCTGGCTCAAGGCCGCCGCGCGCAACCCGAAGAAGATTCGTTCCGCCTCGCCGATGGGCGGCGCTTGGCAGTTGCAGTTCACCGTGCACAACGTCGCGCCGGCGCTGCAAAAGGTCATCGTCGAGCAACGCGGCGCCGACGGCTTGTGGCGCGAATTGCACAGCCGTTTCCTGATCGAATTTCGCGCCGCGGCGGCACGGCCCAAGGCGCGCCTGCAACGCGAGTTTTCGTGTCCGGTCAACGACCCGTCCGCGCCGCTGCGCATCGCGCTGCGCGGTCTCGGCCAGGTGCGCGTCGGCCACATCACGCTGACCGACGGCGTCACCGAGCTACGCCCGTCCGGCCTGACGCCTGCCGCCCGCCCGATGCTCGGCCAGCCCGCGCCGTTGACCGGCTGGCCGGTGCTCGACTGGGCGAACAACGCCGACGCGCTCGACCTGACGTTCCCGCAGCCGGAAAAAGACTAACGTAGCTGGTTAGTTTTTATTGCGAAAATACGCGCTTTGCACGTCCGGCGAGCTGCCGGCGCAGGTCGTCAGGCGGCGAGCGCGGCGGGTGTTATCAGGCGGGCCGGACGTGTGTTTTCCGACGGGAAATGGCCGGGGACGGCGATTGGTCCGGTGAAGCGTCGCCGCGTGGACGGCTCGGTGCCGGGCGACGGAAAAAGACTAACCAGATACGTTAGTTTTTATTGGGTTTCGGAGCGAGACGGGCATGGCGCGAGCGCTCGCCCCTACACGTCGCGGAGCGTTGCTCAGCCTGCGAGCAGCGCGCGGAGGGCGGCCTCGTCGAGCACGGGCACGCCGAGCGACTCGGCCTTGGCGAGCTTGGAGCCGGCCTCTTCGCCGGCGACGACGTAGTGGGTTTTCTTGGACACGCTGGAGCTGACCTTGCCGCCGGCGGACTCGATCATCTCGGTGGCCTGCTCGCGGGTGAGCGTGGGCAGCGTGCCGGTGAGCACGAAGGTCTTGCCGGTGAGGGTCGCGCCGGCGGCGGAGGCCTGCGCGGGCGCGGTCGGGGCGACGCCAAGCGCGATCAGCTCGGCGACGACGGCGCGGTTGCGAGGCTCGTTGAAGTGGCCGACGATGGCGGCGGCCATGGTCTCGCCGATGCCGTCGATGAGGCTGGTTTTTTTCTCGCCGATGAAGTCGTCGCGAGTCGCGGCGGCGAGCGCGTCGAGCGAACGGAAACGGCGGGCGAGGTCCTTGGACGCGGCGGCGCCGACATGGGTGATGCCGAGGCCGTGGACGAAGCGCCAGAGCTCGGCGGTCTTGCTGCGCTCGATGGCGGCGAGGAGGTTGTCGGTGGATTTTTCCACGCTCTTGCCGAGGGTCACGAGGTCGTCACGACGAAGTCGATACACGTCGGGGATGGACTTGACCCAGCCGCGGTCGACGAGGGTGTCGACCATGGCCTCGCCGAGGCCCTCGATGTCGACGCAGGCCTTGGACGCGAAGTGTTGCACGCGGCGGCGGACCTGCGCGCCGCACTCGGGATTGGGGCAGCGCACGGCGACCTCGCCCTCGTATTGCACGACTTTGTGGCCGCAGACGGGGCAGTTGTCCGGGAATACGTAGGGCACGCAGTGGAGTTGGCGCTTGTCGAGATTCACGTCGATGACCGCGGGGATGATTTCGCCGGCCTTCTCGACGCGCACAAAGTCGCCGACGCGGATGTCCTTGCGGGCGATCTCGTCGCGATTGTGCAGGGTGGCGCGCGAGACGGTGGTGCCGGCGAGTTGCACGGGCGCGAGCTCGGCCACGGGGGTGAGCACGCCGGTGCGGCCGACTTGGATGGAGATGGCGAGCAGCTCGGTCTCGGCGCGCTCGGCGGCGAATTTGTAGGCCATGGCCCAGCGGGGGGCCTTGGAGGTGGCGCCGGCCTCGCGTTGGAGGGCAAGGGTGTCGAGCTTGATGACGGCGCCGTCGGTGGCGTAGGCGAAGGCGTCGCGGCGCGAATCGAGTTCGCGGATGGCAGCGATGGCCTCGTCGATGCCGCGGGCGTGCCAGTATTTTTCGACGGTGGGCAGGCCCCAACGGCGCACGAGTTGGTGCACGCCTTCCTGGGTCGGCGGCAGGAGGGAGGCGGGTTCGCAGTGGCCGCGGCCGTAGAGCACGATGTCGAGCCGGCGACGGGCGACCTCGGCGGGGTCGAGGAGCTTGAGCGTGCCGGCGGCGAGGTTGCGGGGATTGGCGTAGAGCGGGTCGCCGGCCTCCTCGCGCTCGCGGTTGATGCGGCGGAACTCGGCGAGCGTCATGAAGACCTCGCCGCGGATCTCGATGACGTCGGGCACGGGGATGTCGTCGGCGGTCGCGAGCGCGCGCGGGAGCGAGGCGATGGTGAGGATGTTGGCGGTGACATCGTCGCCCTCGACGCCGTTGCCGCGGGTGACGGCGCGCACGAGGCGGCCCTTTTCGTAGGTGAGGCTGACGGCGAGGCCGTCGATCTTGGGCTCGACGACGTAGTGGAGTTCGTCGCGCCCGAGGAGCTTGACGAGGCGGGCGTGGAATTCGCGGACTTCGTCCTCGGAGTAGGTGTTGTCGAGGCTCATCATGCGCTCGAGGTGGCGCACGGTTTTAAAGCCTTCGCTGCGGTCGTCGCCGACGCGGTCTGTGGGCGAGTCGGCGGCGGCCAGCTCGGGCCAGGCGGCCTCGAGGTCGGCGAGCTCGCGCTTGAGCCGGTCATAGTCGAAGTCGGCGATCTCGGGCGCGGCTTGGCGGTAGTAACGCTCGTCGTGGCGGTTGATCTCGTCGCGCAGGGCGGCGACGCGTTGGCGGGCTTCGTCGAGGGTCATTGGGAAAGGGGGCAGTCCGCGGGGGCTTCCGCGGTCGGGGCGGGTTTGGCAATGGCGGCGGGTTGCATGTCGGTTCGCAGACGGCGCTGAAAAATTTTCCGTTCCAGCAGCGCGCGGTAGGCCGGCCAGAGTTGGTAGAGCGTCACCGCGACGGCCGCGCCGAGCGTGTCGGCGATCCAGTCGTCGACCTCCACGGAGCGGCCGGGGGTGAAGCTCTGGCGGATCTCGTCGCAGGCCCCGTAGGCCGAAACAATCAGGATCGCCCACCAGCGCCGCCGGTCGGAGCCGCCGAGCGCGCGTGCCACTAGGGTCGCGAGCAAACCGAAGACCGAGAAATGCGCGAACTTGTCGAAGTCGATGATGTTGGGCGCGGCCACCTGGCTTTGCCCCGAGGCGACGAAGATGCAGACCACCAACGCGCAGGCCCAGACCCAGCGGAGGGCTGGCTTGGCGGCGGAGGTGGCGTTTTCCGGAGACATGGCGGTTGGCGAAAACAAAAAAGCCACCGCGAGGGTGGCTTCAAGAGAGGGGAAAATGGTCGGGCTGGTGAGATTCGAACCAATCGAAGCACCAACGGAAACCCGTGCGGCACAGTTGATAAGGAAACCAAAACAACGATGCACACACAAAAACCCGTGAAGGCCACAGTCCAAGACCTGCAACGTCAGTTAGACGAAGCAGACCAAAAACGGCGGGAGGCGTTGGCCGGAATGTTCCTCAACCATGCGGACAAAATCGAGCCCGCATTTCGCCTCCTGGTCGACCAGGCGAACAAGCAGACCCTGAACCGCCTGGAAGGGCTGTTGATCCTTCTCGGCACGGGCAACGAAGGGGGGCAGGAATGAGAATCGGCTTTGGTCCCTCTCTCAAGTCCCTCGAGGCCGACTTCGACATCATCGAGCTTCAGCAGGACAAACAAGCGTTCATCAGCTGGGCGCAGTCATTGCGGCAGACCGACCCCGACGAGGCATTCCGCACCACGGACGCCGTTGTGACCGAGCTGGCCGCGTTCACGCTGCAACGCTCGATGTCCAGGGCGTTGCCGCCTGGCTACACCTGGAAGATTGAAATCGACCCTGAACGCTGCCGAGCCCTGATCAAATCCCCCTCGGGGAAGGAGTGGTCTTTCGGTGACGCCTGGTTCGGCTTGATCATGCATCTTCTGGAGCTGCACGACTGGCAGGCCGCAGAGCGTCCACCCGAGCCGCAACCCGTGGCCGCAAAGCCGTTCCTGTTTGCCGAGGTCGACCAAGACGACCCCTTCGAGCGTGCCAGGGCGGAGGCGTTGTTGAAGCGCATGGCGGGATGATCTGGGAGCCATGGACGCCCAGCTCTTAGCGCAGGCCGGTGAAGTTCCCGAAGGGCCGCGAAGCGGTCCGGCCCGACTCGGGCCGGAAACGAGCGGAGAGGCCGGAGCGGCAGAGACGTCATGACGCCCGCCCCCTTGCCTTCCGTCAAAGCAAAGCGGGGTTCCAACGCCATGCCGCCCCGTCTCGAACCGCAGCCCTGGTCAAACCCCGTTGCCTCTCGGGCTGGGGGTTCGGGGCCATGCCCCGCCGCCACGGCTAGGGGTCCCGAAGGCGAGCGGAGCGAGTCGCAGGGACTGGCGGGCAAGGGTGGCAACTGCTCGCAGTTGCCTAGGGTCAGCGTCACCGCGGCCCACGCCCCGCTCGCCGCCCGTGCGGTCTCCCTGGCTCCGCTTGCTCGATGCCGCCCCGCCTTGCGCCGGTGCCTGGTGTCCGGAGCGGAGCACGGATGCGACCCCGTGAGGGGTCGCGCCGTGCCCGCCCGGCTCCGGCCGGCGCGGGCGGGGGCGGCGCCCACCAAACGCCCACCAGCGACCACGCACACGGCGGCAAATCGGGGTGTCCCGTTTGTCGCTTTCTGTCACTTTGCGGGATTGCCCTCAAATCCCGTAAGTCATAGACTGAACGCGTGCGCGTGCGGGCGCGTGGCGCATTTAGTATATGCGCCATAACCACACACACCCGATTTCACGAGGGGTGCAAAAGTCGAAACAGACGACTCCCAAGCCACTGATTTTAAGCGACTAAAGCCAATCTTTAGATGTAAAAAACGGGGTGTTTTCCCTTGTTGCCGAAAAACGCCCTCCAAAACTGCAACTTACGAAAGTCGGCGCGGTGCCGACACGAACCCAACCCAACCGAAAATGACCACCTCCCTGCATATCTTCACCAGCAACCAGCAACTGCTCACGCTCGCCCAGGTCGCCGACGTTCTCCGCGTCAACAAGCGCACCGTGCAACGCGAGATCCAGCGCGGGAAGCTCAAGGCCCTGCGCGTCGCCTCCCGCTCGCCCCGTGTCAGCGTTGCCGCCCTGGACGACTACCTGCGCAACCAGACCGAGGCGTATTGAAATGTCCTGGTCTGTCTTTCGCCCTCGCAATCGGGGCAAGCTCTCCCGCTACTACTCGGCGAAGATCAAGGTCCCCACCTGGTCACGTGAACGCGTGTTTGCCCTCAAGCTCACGCAAAAGGACGTTGCCGAGGAAAAGGCCCGTGAAATGGCCCGCGACTTCGAGCGGGAGTCCGTCAACCTCCCCTCCCTCTCTGCGCCTAGGAGGGCCGCTAAAACGCCCCTGGCGGACCAACTGACCGCTTTCCTGGTCGATGTGGAGGGGCGGGGTCGATCACCGGCAACGGTGCGCGTGTATCGCGTTGTCCTGGGCAGGTTGGCCAAGTGTTGCCGATGGCAGACCCTCGCGGACATCAACGCGGAAAGTTTCGGCCGCTGGCGCGTCGGCGATGCAGTCAGTCCCAAATACGCGAACAACGCCCTTGGCTACGTGCGCACGTTCTGCACCTGGCTCGTGAAGCGTCGGCTCCTGGTCGAGAACCCGTTTGCCGAGGTCGAACCCGTGAAGGTTCGCCAGGATCGAGGCAAACGCTACGCGCCCACGCCGGACGCGTTTAAACGGCTTCTCCAGGTCGCGCCGCCCCATCGGTCCACCGTTTACCTGTTCGTCGTCTACACGGGCCTTCGTCGCGTGGAATTGAACGGCTTGACGTGGGGGGACATCGACTTGGAAGCCCGCACGGTGCGCGTGTCGGGCACGATCTCGAAGAACGGTTTGACCAAGACCCTGCCCCTGCGTCCCGAGCTTGTGCAGGCTTTGCACATTTACCGGCCCGCCTTGGCTCAGCCGTTCGAGTGGGTGTTTCGAGGTCGGGTCCCCAACCCCAAGACCTTTCGCGCCGACTGCGAACGGGCCGCGATTCCGCACCTGGACGAATACGGCCGCCGGTTCGATTTCCACGCCATGCGCACGACGTTCTGCACCTACCTGGCCGTGTCGCAGGTCCCCCTCCGCGTCGCCTCGGAGTTGATGCGCCACAGCGAAACGAAGCTCACCGAAAAAACCTACACGGACGCCGTGCACCTGCCTCTTGTTGCGGCCGTCGAGGCCCTGCCGTCGTTTTCCCTGGCTGCGATCGAGGCGGAAGACGCGGGGCAAAAGCACACACGAAAAGCAGGGATTTCGCCCGTCATTTCGGGTCAAAACGGGGCTTTTTCCGTCGCCCCTTGTCGCGAGCTTGCAAAATCAGAACCTGTCGTAAGTGTCTCTGATTGTCGCGCTACGGCGTCTTCTGTTCCCCCTTGCGGGGGAGGGGAAAATGGTCGGGCTGGTGAGATTCGAACTCACGACCTCTTGCACCCCATGCAAGCGCGCTACCAGGCTACGCTACAGCCCGAATGAACTGACAAGAGGGTCAGCAAGTCTCATGGCTCCGCGCGAATCAAGCGGTTTTTTTACTCATCTCGACAGACAACCTCCGGTTGCCAAGGGGACGCGGTCCTGCATTCTGCAAAAAAGCGTCAAAGCTCCCCCTTTCTTACATTAAACACTCGCCCGGTCCGAATAACCACACGCCAATGCTCCCGTCAGGCACGACATTCGCTTGAACTTCCCTCTCTGATGGCCCGCAAGATCGCATTTATCAATTACAAGGGAGGCGTCGGCAAGACCTCCCTCATCGTCAACACCGCCGCCTGCCTCGCCAAGCTCGGCAAGCGCGTCCTGCTCTGCGACCTCGACACGCAGTCCAACGCCTCCATCTGGCTGCTCCGGCTCGAGCGTTGGAACACCATCAACGCCACCGGCACCGGCTCGGTCTACTCCCTCTTCGACCCCGGCGCGGCCCGCCTCTCCGACATCGTCGTGCGCGACGTCGTGCAGGACAAGGGCGGCGAGCCCCTCCTGCCCGGCCTCGACCTCGCCCCCACCGCCTTCAACCTCGTCGACCTCGAAAACGAATACATCGGCGACCCCCGCAAGCCCGCCTACCTCGTCTTCCAAGAGCAGCTCGCCGAGATCGAGCACAACTACGACTTCATCCTCTTCGACTGCCCGCCCAACATCCTGCGCGCCTCCCAGTGCGGCGTCTTCTCGGCCAACGAGATCTACGTGCCCTCCAACCCCGACGCGCTCAGCCTCATCGGCTTCACCCTGCTCGTCGAAAAGCTGCAAAAGTTCCACCAACTCTCCGCCAGCTTCCGCACCGCCGCCATGGGCCGCCCCGCGCAGGTCGAGGGCATCATCTTCAACGCCATCAAGACCGGCGTCGACATCGAGGTCCCTAAGATGCGCATGCAGCTCCGCCTCAACCAATTCAAGACCGCCAAGCGCGCCGGCAAGGGCGCCCGCATCTTCGACAGCATCGTGCGCGACGCCATGGTCGTGCGCCGCGCCGTCACCCTCGGTCTGCCCGTGCTCCTGATCGGCGGCGACCCCGACGAACCCGCCGCCGGCAGCAACGTCGTCACCGACTACCGCCAGGTCGCCAGCGAGCTCATCCGCCACGAGCCCGTCTGATCGCCCGCCCCCCTTCCCTTCGCGTCCACCGACCGCCCACCGACTCCCAACGCCTCCCGCCGCACATGCCCGCCAAAGCCACTCCCCAGGAATGGGACAAAGTCCGCGCCGCCTTCGCCTCCTCGCTGATGGTCGACCTGCCCCTCTCCAGTCTGGCCCAGAACCTCGAAGGCCCCGACTGGCCCGTCAAAGGCGCCACCGAAACCCCCGCCGCCTACATCGACCTCGCCTACGACGACGCCCTCGAGATGCTCGCCCTCAAGGGCCTCGGGCCCGGCCACCTCGACAAGCTCATCGGCATTCTCCAGGAGACCCTCGCCTTCGACGAACCCTTCGGCGAGATGGTCAACCAGAACGCCGCCGCCGCCGAGCGCGAGAACCCCGTGCGCCGCAACCTCGCCCGCGCCGGCATCCCCGAGTCCCACCCGCTCGCCCTCTGCGAACTCTCGCCCGACATCCAGGAATTCTGCCGCCTGGAAAAGATCACCACCCTCGGCGAGTTCGCCCTCTTCACGCAGGAAATGTCGCAAAACGTCATCGTCGGCGGCGACTTCCGCGCCCTGCTCAACGCCCTCTCCCACTTCGACGAGAAGGTCCTCGCGCAGCACCTCCCCTACAAACCCGGCGCCACCGGCCTCCACCTCACCCAGGCCATCGCCCACGCCGTGCGCCCCCTGCCCGCCGCCACCCGCGACGCCATCGCCGCCGACCCCGGCTCCGCACCCGTCGCCGTGCTCGCCCGCGTCAACCAGTTCATCAACCACTTCCCCGAGCAGGCCGCCGACATCACCGCCAAACTCGGCTCCGGCACCCCCGCCCAGCGCCTCGCCGCGACCATCGACGAACCCGCCCTCGAGCCCGCCGTCGCCGCCATCATCGCCCACCGCCTCGCGCCGCCCTCCGCCCAGCCCGAGCCCAAGAAAGGCTGGTTCTCCAAACTCTTCGGCCGCTGATTCCCCTCATGTCCGACCCGACCTCGCCCCAGCCCGGAGTCCCGCCCGGCGTCCGCTTCCCCGGCCAACCCAAGCTCTTCCTTCCCTCGGCGGCCAAGCAGCGCCGCTCCGCCGCTGTCACCCCCTACGCGCTGGCCAACGCCTCGGCCGAGACCCGCAAGCAGATCGGCGCGATCATCAACTCCACCCGCACCCCCTGGGGCGACCCCAATCTCAGCCACGAGCAGGTCCGCGAGTTCGAGCGCACCCTGCGCCAGCTCGAGGCCAAGCTCGCCGGCGCCGAGCGCGACCTCGACGAACTCCGAGTGAAACTCTCCGACAAGGAACGCGAGCTCGCCGAGACCGAGGCCCTGCTCGCCGCCCGCGAGAAAGTCATCACCGCCCGCGCCCGCCAGACCGCCTCGCCCATTCCCCTGCCCGCCGCCACCAAGGAGGAGATCGCCGCCCTCGAGTCCCTCAAGGCCGAGCTCGAGCGCCAGGAAGCCTCCCTGCGCGAGGCCAAGGCCTCCTTCAAGGAACGCGAGGAATTCATCGAGGCCAGCGAGGCCGCGCTCTTCACCAAGGTGCAGCAGCAGCAGGAAAAGGAGACCGAGCTCGAGCAACGCGAGGAGGACCTCCTGGCCCGCGCCAAGCGCCTGCAGGAACGCGAGGCCCTCTACGACCCGACCCTCGCCGCCTCCCTCGAGAAGCAAAAGTCCGCCCCGCCCCCGCCGCGCGACGAGTTCAACGAGTAATCGGCGACACCGCGAACCGGCGGGTTTTGACCGCGGATGCCGCGGATGATCGCGGATTACAAATCCATCTGTTTTTTCGTAGGGGCCTCGCTCGCGAGGCCCGTTGAACGCCGAACGGACTTCGCCAGCGAAGCCCCTGCAGTCGCCGCCTTTCGAGCAGTTTGAATAGAGTCATAGCCCTTGGCTGTAGGGCCCGCGCTTGTCGCGGGCCGCGTTTGGCGAATGACACTGCGGACGTTCCGCGGCCTGCGGCAAGCGCAGGCCCTACAAGGACAAGTCGCGCCACCTTCCGTCGCAGCATCAATTGCGCAGCACCACCAGGCGGTCGCCGTCGGCGACGGTCCATTCGGCGCGCGGCCCAGGGTTGAGCGACGGGCCGCCCTCGCCGCCCGCCGGCAGGTAGCCGAGCGCGATCTCGTGGTGGCGGCGCGCCAGCGATTGCAACCGCGCGAAGCCGATGCGCTCGCCCGCGGCCACGCCGTAGCGCAGCACGTTGCGGAAGGTGATCTCGGTCGCGCCCGAGTTGAACAACTGCTCGAACACCGAGTTCAGCTCCCGGCGCAGCGCGACCTGGCCGAGCATGTGGCTGAGCACCTGCGGGGAGATCAGGTATTCGCAGCGGGCCGGATCGATCAGCGCCACGTTGAGCTCGTCCAACAGCTCGAGCACGAGGCGGGGCCGCTTGTCCTCGGGCAACGCGCCCCACAGCTCCTGCAGGATGGCGTGCTCGACCAATGTGCGGGCGTCGGCCGCCTCGTCGGTCTCGGCGAGGTCGGAGGCCAGGCAGAGCGCCACGTCGTGCGCGGCGGGCTCCAGCGCGGCGAGCTGGTCGGGCACCGTGCAGTCCGTCTCCACGTGACGGATACGCACGCG
Source organism: Verrucomicrobiota bacterium (assembly GCA_030601755.1). Taxonomy (GTDB): domain Bacteria; phylum Verrucomicrobiota; class Verrucomicrobiia; order Opitutales; family Opitutaceae; genus JAUWBF01. Next base: position 25,558 of record JAUWBF010000041.1, read on the forward strand.
CTCCGGCCGCACGCCGTAAGCGCGGAGCTGACGCTCGCGCTCGTCGACCGCCATGCGGCTGGCCAGGGTGACCTCGAAGCGCTGGTTCGTGTAGGACTCCAGCTCCTGCAAAAAGGCGGGCAGACGGCGCGACCAGCCGAGCACAAGGATGCGCACGTCGTCGCGCGCCAGCGCGTCGAGCCGTGTCGCGGGTTTTTCCCAGACCGGCTCCGGCGGGGAGGCGGGCGGCTCGCCGGCCTCCCAGCGCGCGGCGATGTAGATGAGCTTGTCGTCGGCCGTCAGCCGCAGGTCGGGCGGCGGGTTGAGCAGCGGGCGCACGCGGCCATCCTCGAGGCGCGCCACGCCGACGAGCAGCGCGCCGGGCAGGGCCTCGGCCAGTCGCCAGAACTCGCGTCCGGCCATGCCGGCCTCGCAGCCGCGCACGAAGATCTCGTTGCCCAGCCCGTGGGTGAGCAGCTCGCGGTAAACGTCGCCGATGCGCGGGTGGCGCACCATCTGCGCGAGCATGCGACTGACGACCTCGTCGCCGGCCACGACCTCGATGGGACCGCGATAGCTGTGCAGCGCGATGGGGATCTTGCGCGCGTCGAAGAGCTCGGCGACCAGCAGCGGCGGAAACTCGGTCGCGCCGGCGAGGGTCAGGCTGTTGGAGATGGAGAGAATGGTCTTGAGCGCCGAGTTGTCGGAGCGACTGGCGCCGTCGGCCGAGCGGTGGTTTTCCGCGGGGAGCACGATGGCGCTGGCCCGCAGGTAGTCGACGCGGTTGAGGTGGTCGAGTCGCAGCGGCGAGCCGGAGCGCAGGATGATCCGGCCGGTGTTGCGCGACACGCCCACCTCGCCCATCAGGTCGGCGGTGAGCGCGGGCGAGACCTCCTCCCAGAGCAGGACGAGCTTGAGCTTGCGCGCGCCCACGCGCTGGAGAAAGCGCAGCAGGCGTTGCTCGGATTCGAGCATGTTGCGCACGAGGCCGGGCAGGCGCTTGGACCAGCCGAGAATGATGATGTGGTGACGCGCGCTGATCGGGGTGAGGCCCATCTCGAGGCGGCGGATGGCCTCGTTGAGGCCTTGGGTGAGAATCGCCACCAAGACGCCGAGAAAGAGCACGTAGCCGGCCACGGTCACGAGGGTCGACACCACGCGCAGTCCGGTGCCGACGTCGTCGCCGAGGTAGCCGGGGTCGGACAACCGCAGGAACGCCCACCAGATCGCTTCGCCCGGATGTCCGAACGCCTGTTCGGTGCCCGCCGCGACGACAAAGCCCGCGAGGCCGCCGACCACGGCGACCGCGCCGATGAGCGCCGCGCCCACCGCCAGCCGCGCAAGCGTGCCGCTCAGCAGCAGCCGCTCGACGATGAACCAGACCCGGTTGCGAAACGGGCTGATGACCATCCGGGGCAGTTCAAAGGGGTTGAGTCCACGCAGGCTTTGGGCGCGCTTCGTTTCCACGCGATGCATCACAGCGCGGGGCGGCGGCGAGGCAACGGGAAAGCCGCCGTCGCGCCCGTCCGCGGCTATCACTCCGCGGCGACCACGCGGTTGACGACCTCCTGCGCGAGCGCGAGGCCGAAGGCCGCCGTCACGAACACCGCCGTGCCGAAGCCGCTGGCGCAGTCGAGCCGCAGGTTGCTGCCCGGCTCGGGCGCGGCGGCGCAGGTGCCGTCGGCCCACGGAAAGACCGGCCGCTCGGTCGACCACACCGCGCGCACGCCGTAGAGATTGCCCTCGCCGCCGGCGAAGCCGTGCTCGCGGCGCAGGGTCTTGCGCACCTGCTTGAGCAGATCGTCGCCGCCCGAGGCGCCGAGGTCGCCGGTGCGCAGCGCGGTGCCGTCGCGCTTGCCGCCGGCGCCGCCGGCCGTGACGCAGAACAAGCCGCGCGCGCGGCACGCGGCGATGAGCAGGGCCTTGTTGCCCACGTCGTCGATGGCGTCGACCACCGCGGTGAATCCTGGCGCTAGGTGACGCTCCGCGGACGACGCGGTGAAGAACTCGGCGAGCGCCTCGACGCGGCAGCCGGGGTTGATTCGGCGTATCCGGTCGGCAATGACGGCGACCTTGGGCCGGCCGATCTCGCCGTCGATGGCGGGGAGCTGGCGGTTGACGTTGGTCACGCACACGTCGTCGAGGTCGATGAGGGTGAGCGCCCCCACCCCGCTGCGCGCGAGCGCCTCGGCCGCCCAGGAGCCGACGCCGCCGAGGCCGACCACGCAGACGTGCGCCGCGGCCAGGCGCTCCAGCCCGGCGGTTCCGTAGAGGCGGCCGAGGCCGCCGAAACGATCGAGGTAGTCCGCGTTCATGTCGTCTTGAGCAAGGTCTCCACCGCGGCCTCGGCGGCGGCGCGGCGCGCGTTCCAATCGCCGGCGATCATCACCGGCTCGATGCCGAGTTCCGCGAGCGCGCCGAGGAAGAGCCGGCGGCACATGGCGCGGCCCTCGTCGTCGGGAAACACGCGCTGCGGGTCGGGCGCCCACGGCAGGTCGGTGTCGCAAAACAGATACAGCGCCGCCGAGCGGGCGCGCGCGTCGCCCTCGCGGCGGACCCACTCCGGGCAATGGCCGGCGAAGAGCAGGTCGTCCCACAGGCGGCAGGTGAGCAGGTCGGTGTCGTGAAACACGACGCGGCGCGCGGCGGTCTGCGCGGCGAGTTCACCGGCTAGTTGTCCGCGGCCGATGGCCTCGAGGTCGGCGGCGGTGATCACGCCGGCGTGCTCGTCCCAGTATTGGCGCACGTATTCGCGCGACCACGGCTCGTCGAAGCGCGCGGCGAGGTGCTCGGCGAGGGTCGACTTGCCGGTGGACTCGGGTCCGAAGAGCACGATGCGGAGCGGCTCAGCCATGGGCGGGAGGCTCCTTGCGGGCGCGTTGCCAGGCGATCCAGCCGCCGACCGCGAGGCCCAGGTAGATGAGGTAGAGGAACGCGGTGAACGCGAGGTCCGCCGACCAGTAGGCCGTGATGGCGACGCCGTTGACCAGCAGCCAGACGAACCAGTTTTCAAGATGCTTGCGCACCTGAAGGATCTGCGCGGCGACGCTGAACGAGGCGATGAACGTGTCGCGATACGGCTGGGCGGCGTCGGTGTGCGCGGCTTGGAACCAACCCCAGCCCAGCCAGAGCGCGGTGGTCGCGAGCGCATAGATCGCGCGCGTGCGCCAGCGAAGCGTGGTGACGGGCAGCTCGGGCGCGTCGCCATTGTCGCGCGTCCAGTGCCACCAGCCATAGGCAAGGCAGACGAAGAAGAACACCTGGAGCTTGGCGTCGGCGTAGAACGTGGCCCGCCAAAACAGCACGCCCTGCACGGTGACCGCGACGAGCCCCACGGGGAAAGCCCACAGGCTGCGACGGGTCATCAACCAAACACCGGCGACGCCGAGGATCAGATTGAGCAGATCCAGCGGCGACGAACCGGCGAGGCCGGCCTGAATGTTGCGCAGGACGTCGTTCATCGAATCGGCTTACAACGCCCGGGCGGCGTGCAACGCGGCGCCGACGATGCCGGCCTCGTTGAGAAACTGGGCGGGCACGATCTTCGAGCGCAGCTTCAGGTGTGGAAACCATTTGTCGTGGTCGGCGCTGATGCCGCCGCCGGCGATGATGAGCTCCGGCCAGAGCAGGGCCTCGAGCTTTTGCAGGTATTCGTTCACCAGCGCGGCCCATTCGGGATAGTCGAGCTTGAGGCGATCCTTGGCTGAGCCGGAGACGAACTTCTCCCAGGACTCGCCGTCGCGACTGAGGTGGCCGAATTCGGAATTTGGATACAGCAGGCCGTCCACGAAGAGGGCCGAGCCCACGCCGGTGCCGAAGGTGAGCATGAGCACGGCGCCCTTCACGTCGCGCCCCGCGCCGTAGGCGACCTCGGCCAGGCCGGCGGCGTCAGCGTCGTTGACCAGCGAGACCTCGGCGCCCGCGGCGGCCTCGAACACGGCGGCCGCGTCGAGGTCGACGAAGTCGGGATGGAGGTTGGCCGACGTGCGGATGAAGTTGCCCTGCACGACGCCGGGAAAGCCGACGCCGATGGGCCCCTTCCAGTCAAAGTGCGCGGCGAGCTCGGCGATGGCCTTGCCCATGTCGGCGGGCGACAGGCGCTCCGGGGTGAGGATGCGGTGCTTTTCGGCGAGCAACTCGCCGGTCTTGGTGTCCACGGGCGCGCCCTTGAGCGCGGAGCCGCCGATGTCGATGCCGAGAACTTTCATGGAAAAACGACCAGCGGAGGCGAATTGCGCCCCGATGTCACGCCTGAGCCGCGCCGAAATCGCGCCGGAGGACTCAGGCGGAGCCGTCCACGGCGCGTTCCAGCGCGGCGACGTCTATTTTGACCATCTCCATCATGGCCTCCATCGCACGCTTGGCACGAACGGGGTCAGGGTCCTTGATGAGCTCGGTCAGCCGAACGGGCACGATCTGCCAGGACAGGCCGAAGCGGTCCTTCAGCCAACCGCAGGCGACTCCCTCGCCGCCGTTGGCGGTCAACGCCGACCAGAGCCGGTCGACCTCAGCCTGGTCGACACAGTGAATCTGAAAGGAGACAGCCTCGTTGAACTGGAACTGCGGTCCGCCGTTGAGCGCGAGGTAGGGTTGCCCGGCGAGAGTGAACTCGACGGTGAGCACGGTGCCGGCCTTGCCGCTCGGCGTGTCGGTCGGCGAACGCCAGACGAGGTCGACACGGGAGTCCGGCAGCAGCGAGGTGTAGAACGCGACGGCCTCCTCGGCCCGGCCGTCGAACCAGAGGCAGGGGGTGATTTTGTTCATAATAAGCGGAGTTGCATTGAGGGGTCTTGGGGAGGCGGGTTTGTGATCTCAACGAACGAAGCCACGGTTTTCGGACAGTTCGTGGCCGAATGCCGAAAATAAAACCACGGGGATTCCCGGTGATTTCTCCAAGGCTCAACTTGCCGGAAAAGTCAGGCGGTGAGTCTCTTTGATCTTCGCGGTCCAATCGTCGGAGAGAGCCGCCTCCGCCGCGAACTCCGGCCAGCGCTCCACCGCCGCGCGCACCTCATCCAGGATCGTGGCGGCGCGGCCACGCTTCATGAGCGCC
>JAUWBF010000087.1 GCA_030601755.1 Verrucomicrobiota bacterium
TTCGAGCAACGGATACAGGTAGTCCCGCGGGTCGAGAATCCAGAGCATGGTGGCCAGCGCGGCGCCGGTATCGTCCGGATCGGCCAGCGGCACGACGACGGCGAGCCGCGGATCGGTGTCGTCCGCGGGCAGGTAAAAATCGAGCAGCCGCGCCCCGCGGTCGGCGATGACGGCGTCCAGCAACGGGCGCGGGGGCAGTTTGCCGGCATCGGAGGCGTGGCGGACCTGACCTGCGGCGTCGAGCAGCACGATGTCGTAGCGGTGGCTCTCCTGGGTCTGGCCGATCCAGTCGGAAAGCCTGGCCGCGGCGGCGGAGTCCTGCGGTTGGCGCAGCGTGGTCGCGACCAGCCGGACAAAATCCTCGTTGCCCTGATAAAAACGCGCGTCGCCGAGGCGTTCGCGTCGCCACTGGGCGATTTCGCCGATGCGCATCTGGGCGACCGAGGTGAGCTGGGCGAGGGCGGCTCCGCGGATGTGTTCCGCCTGACGCTGATAGTAGGCGTAGACGGTCGCCATGAGGCCGGCGGAAACCAGCACGAAAACGGTGACAAGCAGCGGCCAGCGGACAGAAGACTCGGCGGTTCGGGGCGGGGTTTGCACGGGATTTTGGGCTATCTTCCCTATTGCAAGGGGTTCCCGTAGTAAAACGCAAAGCTGCGCCGCGTGTCGACCCGCGCTTCGAGCCCGCACGATTCAAGCTCGCCTCGGGAGCGGTTGAACGGTCCCCTTTGGGCCAATCGTGAACCTCTTTTCCTCCCCGAAACCCAAGATCAAGTGCGGCGTCATCGGCGTCGGTTCGCTGGGCCAGCACCACGCCCGCATCTACTCCACGTTGCCCAACGTCGAGTTCGTCGGCATCTATGAAACGAGCGACGAGCGCGCGGCCGAGATCTGCGAGAAATACAACTGCGCCCGCTTCGACAGCATCGAGGCGCTGGGCGAGGCCTGCGACGCGCTCTCCGTGGTGGTGCCGACCGACAAACACGCGGCCGTCGCGCTGCCGCTCCTCGCCAAGCAGTGCCACCTGCTGATCGAGAAACCCATCTGCGCCACGCTCGAGGAAGCCGAGCAGGTGCTCGCCGCCGCGCAGGCCAACGACTGCCTCGTGCAGGTCGGTCACATCGAACACTTCAACCCGGTGATGAGTTTCCTGGAGAAACACATCGACCGTCCCGGCTACATCACCGCCGAGCGGCTCGCGCCCTACACCACGCGCGGCACCGAGGTCGGCGTGGTGCTCGACCTCATGATCCACGACATCGGCATCGTGCTCGCGCTGGCCAAGTCGCCCATTCGCAAGATCGACAGCGTCGGCATCAGCGTGCTCTCAAAAACGGAGGACATCGCCAACGCGCGCATCGAGTTCGAGAGCGGCTGCGTCGCCAACCTCAGCGCCTCGCGCATGAGCCTCAAAAAGAACCGCGAGATCCGCATCTTCCAGGACAACGCCTACCTGTCCCTCGACTTCATGAACCAGAAGGGCCACCTCGTGAAGAAGAGCGACCTGATCGCCTACGGCGTGAAGCTCAAGGTCGGTCTCGCCAAGGCCGGCGACTCCAGCTCGATCCCGGTGCAGGACATTCCGATCGAGAAGGACGAGCCGCTGAAGCTCGAGCTGCAGCACTTCGTCGAGAGCGTCGCCGAGCGCAAGCAGCCGAAGGTCGGCGCCTCGCTCGGCCGCACCGCGCTCGAGGTGGCCATCCAGATCACCGAGCAGATCAAGGCCGCGGCCCGCAAGTGAACGTCGTTACACGATGTCAGCCTTGGGAAAGCTCGATTTAGACCTCATGGATATTCCAGATACCGCCGACGGTTACGACTCGGGTCATCCGACCGTATTCATGCCTGCGCCTAAGGGTGGTAAGGTCGACCTGCTGATCCTCGCGGGCGAACACTCCGGCGACCAGCACGCCGCGGAACTCGTCGACGAGCTGCGCGCCAAGCAACCCGACCTCGCGGTCTGCGCGCTCGGCGGTCCGGCGTTGCAGGCGGCCGGCGCGCAGGTGCTTCACGACATGACGGCTTCGTCGGTCGTCGGCTTCGTCGAGGTGCTCAAAAACTACGGCTTCTTCAAAGCCCTCTTCGAGGAGACGCTGCGCTGGATCGCCGAGCACCGGCCGCGCGCCGTGCTGTTCGTCGACTACCCGGGCCTGAACCTCCGCATCGCCAAGGCGCTGCGCGAGCGCGGCATCTCGCAAAAGGGCGGCGGCGCGGTGAAGACGCTCTTCTACATCTCGCCACAAATCTGGGCGTGGAAGGGCGGGCGTCGCTTCACCATGGCGCGCGACCTCGACGCGCTGGCGGTGATTTTCCCGTTTGAGGTCGAGTGCTACCAGGACACCGACCTGCCGGTGGAGTTTGTCGGACACCCGTTCCTGGCCGCGCATCATGTTCCGCCAGTGCGCTTCGATCCGGCCGCGCCGATCCTGCTGTTGCCGGGCAGTCGCAAGCAGGCGGTCGCGCGCATCTTCCCCGCGTTGCTGGCCGGCTGCGCGGCTTACGGCAAACGCGATGCGCTTGTCATTTACCCGAGCGAGACCATCCGGCAGGTGCTGTTGTCCTGCAACCCGCCGGCCAACGTGAAACTGATCCCCGGCGCCGACGACGGCGCGCCCGTGGCAGCGTCCGCGGTGCTCATGTCGAGCGGCACGATGTCGCTGCACGTGGCGCTGGCCGGCATCCCCGGAGCGATCGCCTACCGCGCCAATCCGATCACCTACTTCATCGGCAAGATGCTCGTGAAAATTCCGTATCTCGGCATCGCCAACCTGCTGCTCAAGGAGCCGATGTATCCGGAGTATCTGCAGGGCGCGGCCTCGCCGAAGGCGCTCGCCGCCGAGCTCGCCGACAGCATCGAAAACCCCGCGCGCCTGCAACGCACGCGCGCGCAGACGGAACGCCTGCGGGAGATCCTGCGCGTGCCCGCCGCCGGCACCGCCGCCGACTGGGTGGCGAAGCGGTTGGCGTGACGGAGGCGCAAAGGAGGGCGGGCATTCCTACCCGCCCGGTTTGGGCGTAGTCAAAACGCGCCGGTTTGTTTCCCGGAAACGGCGTCGCTCGGGGCGGGCAAGAGTGCCCGCCCTCCTTCCTACAACTGCACCGGCAGGCCGATCTCGATGATCTGCGTGGGCAGGATGCGGTAGTAGTCCTTCACCGGACTGGCGTTGCGGCTGAGGAACGCGTAGAGCGACTTCTGCCACTCGAACATGCGCGCGCCGCCGCCGGTGATGATCATCTCGCGGTTGAAGTAGAACGTGGTCGCGTTGAGGTTGAGCGGCACGCCTTGGTGCGCGATGCGCTCGCAGAGCTTGGCCACGTCGGGCGACTCCATGTAGCCGTAGCTGCCGACCGCGCGCCACACGCCCTCGCCGAGCGACTCGAGCGACATGCGCTCCTCGTCCTCCACCGACGGCACCTCGCGGGTGAGGATCGTGAGCAGGACGACGGTTTGTTGCAGGCACTTGTTGGCCTTGAGGTGATGCAGCAGCGCGAGCGGCGTGCCCTGCGGCGTGCCGACCATGAAGACCGCGCTGCCGGAGACGCGCGTGATGTTTTTACTGCGCGCGATGCTGGCCAGGTCGACCTCGGCGATGGCGCCGCCGTAGACCTTTTCCTGTATCTCGTTGCGACCGCTCTTCCAGGTGTGCATGAGCGCGAGCAGGCCCGCGCCGATGGCCAGCGGCAGCCAGCCGCCGTGGACGATCTTGGGCAGGTTGGCCCCGAGAAACGTCAGGTCGACCGCGAGGAACAACAGGCAAAGCGGCACCGCCTGCCACCAACGCCATTTCCAGCGGCGCAGGAAAACGAAGAACAACGCGAAGGTCGTCACCGTCATCGTGCCCGTCACCGCGATGCCGTAGGCACCGGCCAGTGCGGAGGACGACTTGAAGAGCAACACCGTGAGGATTGAGCCGATGGCGAGGAACATGTTGACCAGCGGTAGGTAGATCTGGCCGCGCTGGTCGGGGTTGGTGTGCAGGACCTTGAGGCGCGGGAAATAGCCGAGCTGCATCGCCTGCCGCGCGAGCGAAAACGTGCCCGAGATCAACGCCTGGCTGGCGATGATCGCCGCCAACAACGAGAGCACCAGCAGCGCCGTGCGCAACACGCCGGCCGGCGCGAGCGCGAGAAACGGGTTGGCCGTGTCGGCGGGGTGGGCGAGCACGTAGGCGCCCTGCCCGAAGTAGTTCAACACCAGCCCGGGCAGCACGAGCCCATACCAGGCGCGCAGGATGGCGGGACGGCCGAAGTGACCCATGTCGGCGTAGAGCGCCTCGACGCCGGTGATCGCCAGCACGACCGAGCCGAGGATCGCGACCATGTGCCCCGGGTGATGCTGCGCGAGGTGCACCGCGTGCATCGGGTTGATCGCGGCGAGCACCTGCGGGGTTTGCACGACATGCCAGAGACCGAGCAAACCGAGCGTGGTGAACCATACCAGCATGACCGGCCCGAAGAGTTGTCCGATGGCCTTGGTGCCACGGTGCTGCACCCAGAACAGCCCGACGAGAATCGCGATGCACACCGGAATGACGTAGTGGTCCGCGTCGGGCAGGATGACCTTGAGGCCCTCCGAGGCGCTGAGCACCGAGATCGCCGGGGTGATCACGCCTTCGCCGCAGATCATGGCCGCTCCGATGAGCAGCACGATGACGCCCCAAGGGATGCGTCGCGCGTCGCCTCCCTGGTGGTCGAACCTGCCCAGCGCCAGCAGCGCGAAGATGCCGCCTTCGCCGCCGTTGTCGGCGCGCATGACCACCGTCAGGTATTTCAGGCTGACCACCAGCAGCAGCGACCAAAAGATCAGCGACAACACGCCGAGCGCCGCGCCCGACCGCTCGCCGATCGGCAGATGCTCAATGGACTCGCGCAACGCGTAGAGCGGACTCGTGCCGATGTCGCCGAAGACCACGCCCATGGCTCCGATGCACAGGGCGAGCTTCGCGCGGGAGGACAGGGTGTCGGCGGGGGGCAGACTCATTGACCGATCAGCCTTGCCAGACCGCGGCCGGAACCAAGCCCAAACCTCGCCGCGGCCCGGACGGGCCTGCCGGCGAGGGGACGGTCAGGCTTGCTCCAGGGCCTTGAGGCGCTCGGCCTCGCCTTCCTTTAGCTCGCGGCTCAGATAACTGTAAATCGCCGGAATGACGAACAACGTCAGCAACGTGCCGAACGTCATGCCGCCGACCACCGCCACGCCCATCGACACGCGGCTGCCGGAGCCGGCGCCCAGCGCCAGCGCGATCGGGAGAATGCCGAGGATGGTCGACAGGCTGGTCATGAGGATTGGCCGGAAACGCGACGCCGCCGCTTCCTCGATGGCCTCGCGGACCTTGAGCCCCGCGACCTTGCGCTGGTTGGCGAACTCGACGATGAGAATGCCGTTCTTGGTGATCAGGCCGATGAGCATGACCAGGCCGATCTGGCTAAAAATGTTCAGCGTGTTGCCCGTGGCCCAGACCGTGGCAAGCGCGCCGGCGAGGGCCAGCGGCACCGACAGCATGATGATCAGTGGATCGCGGAAGCTCTCGAACTGCGCCGCGAGCACCAGGTAGACCAGCAGCAACGCGAACAGGAAAATGTAGATCAGGCTCGACGAGCTGTCGGCGAAGTCGCGCGACTGGCCGGCGAGGTCCGTCGTGAAGCGGTCGTCGAGCACGCGGCCGGCGATGGCGCGCATGGCGGCTATGCCCTCGCCGATGGTGCGGCCGTCGGCGAGGTCGGCGGACACCGTGGCGGAGCTGTAACGGTTGAACCGATACAAGGTGGGCGGGCTGCTCGACTCGGTGACGTGGATGACGTTGTCGAGCGGGATCATCTCGCCCGAGGTCGAGCGCACGTGGATCTTCGACAGGTCGTCGGGACGGCTGCGGTCGCCGCGCTCGAGCTGGCCGATGACCTCGTATTGGTTGTCGTCGAGGATGAAGTAGCCGTAGCGCTGGCCGCTGAGGGTGAACTGCAGCGTCTCGGCGATGTCGCGCACGGACACGCCGAGGGCGCGGGCGCGGTTGCGGTCGATCTCAACGCGAAGTTCAGGCTTGTTGAAGCGCAGGTCGACGTCGACGAAGCCGAAGGTGGGATCGGAACGCGCGGCCTCGAGAAACTCGGGGAGGACGCGCTCGAGATCGGCGAGCTGCGGGGCCTGGATGACGAACTGCACCGGCGAGCGCGAACGGCGGTCGCCGATGGTGGGTTCCTGCTGCACGGAGGCGCGGGCGCCGGGGATCGTGGCGAGGCGCTTGGCCAGGTCGGCGGCCAGCTCGGCCTGCGAACGGTCGCGCTCGACCGGCGGCACCAGCGTGAGACGGGCGAAGCCGGAGTTGACGCTCGAGGCCGCGCCGAAGCCGGGCGCGGTGATGGTGATGCCTTCCTTCACCTCGGTAGGCATCACCTCGTTGATGATGGAATCGATGTCATCCATGTAGCCCAGCATGGCTTCGTAGGAGGTGCCTTCGGGGGCGCTGGCCGACACGCGCAGGCTGCTGCGATCCTCGAGCGGCGCGAGTTCTTGCGGCAGCGATGTCAACAGCCACGCGGTCAGACCGAGGCAGCCGAGCAGAATCGGCACGACCAGCCAGCGCGCGCGGAGGAACCCGTGCAACACTTTGCGGTAGCCCTCCGACATGCGGCGGAAGAACGGCTCGGTGGCGTGGTAAAACCGGCCGTGGCTGGCGTGGCCGCGCAGCATGCGCGTGCTGAGCATGGGCGTGAGCGTGAGCGCGACGAACGACGACACGATCACGCTGCCGGCGAGCACCACGCCGAATTCCTTGAAGAGCTGGCCGGTCAGGCCGCCGAGGAACAGCAGCGGCAAAAACACCGCGGCGAGCGCGGCGGTGGTCGAGATGACCGCGAAGAAAATTTCCCTGGTGCCGACCAGACCGGCCTCGATGGGCTCCATGCCCTGCTCGATCTTTGAGTAGATGTTTTCCAGGACGACGATGGCGTCGTCCACCACCAGACCGATGGCGAGCACCAGCGCGAGCAGGGTGAGCACGTTGATCGAGAACCCCGCCACGTGCATGATGAAGAACGACGCGATCAATGAGATCGGGATCACCACGATGGGAATCAGCGTGGAACGCCACTCGCGCAGGAACACGAAGATGATCACCACGACCAGCGCCATCGCGAGGAAGATGGTCTCCTTCACCTCGGTGATGGAGTCGCGCACGAAGTGGGAGATGTCGAAGCCGTAGCTGATCTCGATGTCGGCCGGCAGCTCGGGCCGGATGGCCTCGACGCGTTTTTGGAACTCGTCGGAGATCTGGATGAAGTTGGCACCGGGCTGCGGGCGCAGCACCACGCCGACCATGGGCGTGCCGTCGCGCTTGAGCACGGTGCGCTCGTTGAGCGGGGCCAGCTCGGCGCGGCCGATGTCGCGCAGGCGCACCAGCGCGTCGCCCTCGCGCTTGATGATGAGGTCGTTGAACTCCTCGGGTGTGGAGATGCGGCTGAGGGTGCGCACGGTCAGCTCGACGAGTTCGCCCTCGATGCGACCCGACGGCAGCTCGACGTTGGCGGCGTCGAGCGCGTTGCGCACATCCAGCGGAGTGAGCCGGTAGGCGGCGAGCCGCGCCGGGTCGATCCAGAGGCGCATGGAGTATTCCTTGTCGCCCCAGATATCGACCTCGCTGACGCCGGGGATCGTCTGGAGGCGCGCCTTGAAGACGTTGTCGGCGTAGGCGGTGATTTCGAGCAGCGAGCGCAGGCTGCTGCGCACGCCGAGGAAGACGACGGGGAAGTTGTCGGCGTCCTGCTTGGAAACGCGGGGCGGATCGGCGTCGCCCGGCAACTGGCCGATGGCGCCGGAGACCTTGTCGCGCACGTCGTTGGCGGCGGTCTCCAGATCGATGCCGAGCTCGAATTCCAGAGTAATGGTGCTGCGGCCGTCGCGGCTCACCGAGGTCAGGCTGCGAATGCCGGGCACGGCGTTGACCTCCTCTTCGAGGATGGCGGTGATGCGCGATTCGATGACCTGTGCGTTGGCGCCGGGGTAGCTGGTCGAGACCGAGATGACCGCGGGATCCGAGACGGGAAACTCGCGGATGCCGAGCAAGGTGTAGCCGACCGCGCCGAAGATCACCAGCAGGGTGGACATGACCGTGGCCAGCACGGGCCGACGGATGCTGACGGAGGAGAGGCTCATTGTTCGTCAGCTTTGCGCTCGCGGTTGGCGGGGCGGACGGCTGCGCCGGGTCGCACCTGGAGCTGGCCGGAGGTGATGACGACGTCGCCGGCCTTCAGGCCGGAGGTTATCTGGACGTCGCGATCCAGACGGACGCCGGTCTGCACGGTGCGGGGGGCGGCCTTTCCGTCCTCCACGACGTAGACGGTCTGCTGATTGAGGCCGGGGATGATGGCGGCGGCGGGCACGAGCAGCGCGTCGGGGATGGTGCGCAGCGGCACGCGCACGGTGGCGAAGGCACCGGGCAACACACGCCCCTCCGGATTGTCGGCGCGGGCGCGCAAGCGGATGGTGCGGGTGGACTCGTCGATGCGGGGCTCGATGGCGTAGACGGTGGCGGTGAGCGGCTCGGCGACGCCGGCGACGCGGACCTCGACCTCGGCGCCGTCGCGCAGGCGGTCCATGTGGCGTTCGGCGACGGAGAACTCGATCTTGAGCGTATCGAGTTTTTGCAGGGTGGCGACGGGCGAGCCGGGGCTGAGGTAGGCGCCCTCGCTGATGTGGCGCAGGCCGATGCGGCCGTCGAAGGGGGCCTTCACCCCGGTCTTGGCGAGGCGGGCGTCGATGAGCGCGGCGTCGGCCTCGAGGACCTTCAGCTCGTTGAGGGCGAGGTCGTAGGCCTCCTGGCTGGCCCCCTGGACGTTGAGGAGCTTTTTCTGTCGCTCGGCCTGTATCCGGGCAAGGGATACGCTGGCCTTGGCGCGCTCGAGCTCGGCGCGCAGTTCGGCGTCGTTGGTCTGGAAAAGCAGGTCGCCGGCGGAGACTCGGGTTCCTTCGTCGAAGTTGACCTTGGTGACGAGGCCGGCGACCTCGCTGGTGAGCTGGACGGCCTCGTCGGCGAGCACGGTGCCGGTGGCGGTGACGACTTCCTCAAGCGGGGCGGCCTCCACGGTGTGCGTGTAGACGGGCAGGGTGTTGTCGCGGGAGCCGCCGGCGGAGGCGGGGGCGTCATCGCGGGCGCAGCCGGCGGCCAGGGCGGCGAACAACGCGAGGGCGACGAATTGAGGGCGAGTCTGGGCGGGCATGGCGCCACGGTGCCCAAAAGGCGGCGGCGCGCAACGCGGCGCGAGGGAATTTTTTGGCGAAAACTCAATTGAGTTTACCCGTCGGTTGGACAAGGCGAGCGTGACTCGCGGAACGGTAGCGCAGCGGACAGGCTGCGCTACCAGGGATTGCCCTCGGTCACCCCTGCGCTAACGCTCCGGGGCCAATCGCCAGCGATTGACCATCTTCGCGCTGCCGCGTTTCGTGAGACTTTCGACCTGCGACTTGCGGCTCCGCCGCTCCGCGTCCATCCGTGGTTAAGAAAATCCAATTTCCGACCCTCGCTGCCATCATCCCGCTGGCCGCTCCTTCGACCTTACGACCTGCGACCTTCGACTCGGCGGCAACGCCCTCGCTTCCGCCGGCATCCGCCTTTCCTCGTGGTTCAAGGGGTTCCGGGTAATCAGCATGTTTCGTCTCAACTTAAACTTTCCTCTTAAACTGGCGGTGGCGGTGGCATCCGCTGCCCTCATCACGCCGATCACCGCCCTCGCGACCTTCGACCCGGCGGCCACGTCGCCTTCGCCGCTGCCGCCGGCCGCCTGGGGTATCGACGGGTGTTTGTCCGTTCACGTGAAGGACCCCGATGAATTCGCCGGCTACGTGGACCTGCTCAAGGCTTCGGGCATCCGCTGGGTGCGTGAGCGTAGCGTGTGGGAAAACGAGGCGATCAAGGCCCGCTTGGCACTGGAGCGCGACGCGGGGCTGCATACCTCGGCCTTCGCTCGCACGCCGGGCATCGGCAAGCCGGAGCGTGAGGGCAACCACTTGCCCGAGGACTTGCTGGCGGTTTACCAAGCCGCCTACCGGCAGGCCAAGGGCGCGGCCGGTCTCGTGCCGGTCTGGGAGCTGCAAAACGAGGCCGACATGGGCTACATCAAGGACCTGCCGGAGCGCTACACGGCCTACGCGCGGGCGATGTATCTGGGCCTCAAGGACGGGGCGCGCGACGCCGGCCACCCGACGACCGTGCTGATGGGGGCGGTGGGCCTGCCGCCCGGTCCGTGGCTGGAGCGAGCCGCGGCTAACGGGCTCTACGCCTACGCCGACGCGGCCAACATCCACTTCTACGGGCTGGCCCCCGAGCTGCGCGGGGCCATCGCGGCGCACCGGGCGTTTATCCGTGAGCACGTGTCGCTGGAGGGCCGCGAGCCAAGGTCTGCCGGTCGGCTGGCCCGCCATGAGCACGGTTGGCAAGGGCCGCGTCCGTGGGGCAGCAAGCGGCCCGAGCCGCTCAACCGGAGGGCAGACGCGTTGCCGATCTGGATCACCGAGTGCGGCATCAACATGGTGACACAAGAGGATTTTAATGATTCCGAGCGCCGGGCGGCACAGCACGACTTCACGGTGGAGACGGCGCTGACCGCCTGGCGCGAACCCGACGTGGCGGTGTTCATGCCGTTCGTCTTGGTGTGGAAGAAAGACGGGCATACGATGACCATGTCGCCCACCGAGCATTTCCCGGCGTGGACGGCCTACGAAACCCTCACCCGCGAGCTACGTTGGCCGGCGGATCGGGTGATGACGCGTCCGCCGGTGGATCCCTCACGGTTGATTTTGCAGTGGCTGCCGGACGCTCCGCGGCGCGCGGTGGAGGGGACGAGGGAAAGTGGCGGAGGGGGCGGGGACGAACCTGCTCGCTACGACTCCCCGGCGAAGCCGGTGCGCACGCACAAGGTGGCCGGCACCTATCGCTTCACCGACGGCGGCTCCATCACTGGCGCGGTGCGGCTCTACAATCTCGGCGACACGCCGCGGCGTGGTCGCCTGCGCTGGGCCGATGGCGCGGCCTTCACCGTCAGGGCGGCGCAGCAAGCGGAGACAGACTTAAACCTAAGCCCTCAACCTAAACTCGGCGACAGCCGCGGCAGCGCCGGCCCGACACCCAATCCCCCATCACTCATCCCCAATGACTCATCACTCCTCGACGGCGGCCGATACGTCGCCGTCGAGGTGCCTCCCATGGGCATGGTCGAGGTGCCGGTGGTCTTCACGCCGCGGGCTGCACTCGGGTATTTCCGCGAGGAGTGGCGGGCGGAGTTCATGCCGACCGACGGGGCGGGGGAGACCTGGCCGGTGGTGTTTGGCCTGGAGCGGTTGCCGGTGGTCATGGATTTTGACATCGCCCCGCTGCCGGTGGCGCCGGCCCCTTCGGCGGACTGGAAGGGCTTCGCCATGGCTCCCGAGGTGGTGACGTCGGCCAGCGGTCCGTGGCGCGGGCGCAACGGCGTGGACATCGTGAACGCCTCGGAGAGCGACGTGTCGGGGATTTTCAAGGTGACGACGTCGCAGGCGCACCCGATGCAGCCGCCGAGCGTGGCGGTGCGTCTGCAGGGATTGCCCGAGGACGGCCTTTTGCTGGTGCGGGCGGACCAGCCGCTGGTGCCGTGGCGGCGGGTGCGCGTGGATCTGTTTGATGATCGCGGCCAGCGCTACACCCAGTGGGAAAACGGCGGCATGGACTACCACGGCGATGGCTCGGAAATGTGGCTGTCGCTGCGCGATTTTCACATCTACTTCTGGGGCGTGACCACGGCCGACTACCGCTTCGACCCCAAGCGCATCGTGGAGCTGCAGCTGCGTTTCTACCTCTACGATCCCGAGGACGAGATGTCCGTGACGGTGGAGCTGGCGACGCCGCGCGACGCCGCGCGGCACGCGCGGCGCGCCGAGGGAAGAGTGAAAGGGAAAGGGGGGGCGGCGGCGTGGCCGCCGTGGTCGAAGGTCTCAACGTCGAAAGTCGAGGGTGGTGCGTGGCCCCGGGCGTGAGCCCGGGGATGAACGCTTCCCTCGGCTCACGCCTCGGGCCACGTGCGTTCGACCCGTAGCCCCAGGCGTGCGCCCGAGGAATCAGGTGGAGCGCGTAGTCCCTTACGCGCTGACGCGGCTGCGCCGCGCCGACGCCGGTTGAAAACCGGCGCTCCTTGGGGCGGCGGCGTTGCCGCAGCCGAACCGGTTGGGGACAACCGGTTCCACCTGACTGCACCGCGGCGCAACGTGCCGCCCTTTACCCTAAACCCGGATTCCGCGATTGGACCTCAAACGGTGAGGTTACCGTAGGGAGATGATGAGGTTTTTGCCGGCGAGTGATTCGGTCGCGGATGCAATCGCGGCGGGATTGCACGGCAGAAGCGGGAGGCGTTTTGGATGAGGGGG
>JAUWBF010000004.1 GCA_030601755.1 Verrucomicrobiota bacterium
CGCTGCTCCGTCCTCCCGCTCATCGCCCATGCGCTCAACTCCGCCTTCTGCTCCTCATCCAGCTTCACCTCGGGTGATCTTCTCATGGCTCATTTGAACGTGCCCTCTCTTATTTGTCACATTAATTATCGGGCACTACACTACGTGGTTTCGACTTTGGACTTTCGACCTTCAGGCCTTGGACGGCGGCTCTGCCGCACTGCGCCGTTCCCCGGCGCAGTGGATTGGCTTGGGTTTGATTCCGCCTCACGACGCGATGACGCATCATTTTTTTTGAAAAAACCTATTGACCCTCGGTCCTCGTGCGCTTTGCTCCTCGTCTCTTCTTAAGCAGGCGTAGCTCAGTTGGTAGAGCACCACCTTGCCAAGGTGGACGTCGAGAGTTCGAACCTCTTCGCCTGCTCCATTTTAGAAAAGCGTCCCGATATGACTCGGGGCGCTTTTTTGTGTCCTAACGTGCCATTGCGAGAGGCTTGTGCGATTGCAGTGTTTTGACCGTTGCTGCCACACGCTGACACGCAATGACCTGAAAAGCCCCCTTGAGGTGCGTCTATAGGTGCGTCGTGATTTGGCACGTTGAGAGAGGGCAACGCCTGAATTGCAGCCTGCAAGGGCAGGTGCGATGCGTCGGTGTAAACCTTCTCCGTGAGTCGGCTTTCACTGTGCCGCATCAACTCCATGCCTGTGCGTAGAGACGCCCCGCTAACCGCGACCATTGTTCCAAAGGATTTGCGCAGGGCATGGATGTCCACACGCCGCCCGCTCTCATCCTCAAAGGGGATGCGTGCGGCCTTCAGATCGCGTTTAAACGTGGGGACGCGTGGCACGAGTCCTCTGAACACCCATTCGAACGGCATCGCGTGAACAGGGCGGAAGCGCCGCAACGCCTCGACCAGTTCGGGCCGGAGATTGTGCACCGATGATTTCCGGTTTTTCGAAATGGATGAGGGCACGCGAACGCAGGGGGATTCGCCGTCTAGGTCGAAGTCCCCCCACTTGAGCCCTTTCAACTCTGCGGAGCGTAGCCCCGTGTAGAGAATCGTAAGGTAGACGATTGCCCGATGCGGCGGTGCGACATCCAACAAGCGTTGCGCATCCTCGGGAAGCAGTGCGCGGCGAAACTCACGCGGGGCGCGATCATGGACGCGCTCGATATGCCGGAGCGGATTGGACAGGATGAGCTGTTGCCGCTCCATCCAGTGAAGGAGGCTCGAGACAGCCGCGAGCAGGTCGTTGAGCGTCTTTGGACGCAGATCGCTTTGCGTGCGCCATGTGGTGAATGACTGCGCGGTAATGTCGCGAACCTTAACCCACCCACAACGCTTGCAGAGGGCAGGAATGCAGTTGCGATACTTCGTCACGGTATTCTCTGCGCGCCCCTTGGCTTCGAGATCGGCGAGAAAGTTTTTCAGGTGCTCCGCGATGGGAGTTTGAGCCGCATCACGCATTAATTTTGGCGCGATAATCCCAGCCTCTTCCCGCTCCAATTCTTTGACCAGTCCGGCCAGCTTTTGCTCGGCGACCCGTTTGTCTGTAACGTGGAGTGGATACGCCCGAGGCTTTAGCCAGGACTCGAGACGGACTCGTGCCGACCAGAGGCGAGACTTCACGCCGTTTCGGGAAGGTTGAAAAATAAACGCCCTCATGCGTTGAGCCCTCCGGTTAGGCGTTCGACGTAGGTTGCCAGCGCATCCGCGGGGATACGAGCCGACCGCCCGATTTTGACCGGACGTGGAAAGCGCCCCGCCGAGATTTTACGGTGAAGCGTGCGCGTGCTGAGTGAAAGACGTGCGGCCGCATCCTTGATCGTGAGAAGCAACGGGGAGCCTGTTTGTTGCTGAGTCTTCATCGGTTTCATACGAAGAAACGGCCCTCCGCTTTGGCTCGAGAGATCGGGCCGAGTTGTTCGACAGCTTCCAGTTTGGCGGTCTCGATATCCTCAAATGACCACGCGATGTTGTTTTCAAAAACGGCCAATATTTGGCACCCCACGGTCATCACTTCGGCCATGTCATAGACAACAGCATCCCGTGAGGGATAGTCCTGCACGTCGATCACGCCCCCGTCTCTGCCAACGAAGGCCATCGCAAAGGGCACGGTCTTCGAAGCGTTTTTGAATGTGTCGAAAACCTCCACTAACTCCGCCGCGTATCTCTGAGCCGCAGCTTTTGAGGAGTGGATATTTACCGGACGGTCTTGGGCTTTGCTCACCATTTCATCCATGATACCGCCCCGCTCGATTAGCTCCGCACGAAGCTCATCCCAGTTCAGGGCACGAAGCTTTTGCGACATCGATTTTCTCGATGTGAAATAACCATGGAACGCGCTCGCGCTGGTATTCCCATCCGCGAATTCGACGTCCAAGTTCACGCCTTTTGAATCAAAGAAGAACCAGAAGGAAAAATCGTTAGGGATGATCGCCATGACTCCCTCGACAAACAGGTTTGCTTGTTCCTGCAGCGCCACCGGCAACGAAGCGGTGATTTTCCTGTAGCCTTCACGGGGTAGGTAGACCTGACCGTCATCGGCCAGACCGGTTGCGAGCAATTTCATGGAAAGGCGGCGAATGTCGTCTTTGTTCATGCTTCGTCCTCCTTGGTGAAGGCGTCGAACAACGCACGTTTTGCGGCAACCTGTTCGCGACATTCGTCCAGAAAGTCCGCGAGTGCAGTTAGCTTGATGTCACCTTTCGGGGCTACAGCGGCCGTCAAAAACCGCGTCACGATTTCCGTGAGAATCGCGGAGCGGCGCAGGTTGATGCAGTGGCTCATTGCATCAATCGCCGTCTTTTCTCGTTCGGTCACGGTGAAGCACACCGTGGAGTTTCTGGGCTCAGTCGGGTTCCGCCCTGGGCGATGTCCCGTCAATGGCCCCTCGTTTGTTTTTTGGTCTGGAAGGGAGGTCATGACCTATAGGTCGAGCAACCTATAGGTTTTGTCAAGCAATAACCTATAGGTTGTGGATTGGTTGGCCGGACAGCAGTTAAATTTGCCCTGAGTCGAAGCCGCAGTTGTCCTCTGCGGAGCTGGCCGCGGTTGCGGGAGCCTGCACGTTGCGCACTCTTCAAAAAGATGAGATGCTTTTTCGTCAGGGAGAAAAAGCTGAGGGTTTCTATGTCATGCAAACCGGCGCGGTGAGCATCTTCAGCCTCACGCCCGACGGACGGGAACAGATCATTTGCATCTTTCGTCGGCCGGAAAGTTTTGCCGAAGCCACACTCGCCACCGTCGAGACCTATCCCGCCAACGCCGTCGCCTTGGAGGCTTCGCAGGTGGTCGTCGTCAGCAAGCCACGTTTCATCGACCTGATCCGGCGCCAGCCCGAGCTCTCGTTGCAGATGCTGGGCTCGATGAGTCAGCACCTGAAATACCTCGTGCAGTTGCTTCAAGACTTCAAAGGACGACAGATCGAGCACCGTCTGGCGGAATGGTTGCTGCGTCAGTCGCCCGCTGCGGAGGTTGGCTGTCCGGTGGGCTTCGAGCTGCCAATGTCCAAAAAAGTGCTCGCCGGACAGCTCGGCGTGACCAGCGAAACCTTGTCCCGCACTTTCGCCCGTTTTCGGAGGGAAGGGCTTATCGCGGTGCAGGGGGCGCACATTCAGATTGTCGATGTCGGAGGGCTCCGAGCCTACGGCGATCTGTAGCCTCTACTATCGCTGTCGGCCTCAAAGATAAAACATACCTTTGGCCAGGAGCACGATTCCCAGCATCACCGCGCCGACGATGCGATGCGTGTATCTGAAACGGCACACATCCATCGTGCCCTTGCGCGCGGCTCGCATGGCGGAGACAAACACTCCCAGCACGATGAACGTGAGGGCCACCTTGGCGGAGAGCAGGAGGCCAAACTTGGTGTGGAAAAAATCGGGCCTCGAACTGAAGTGTATCCAGAACATGGCTCCTCCTGACAGATAGAGCAAAGCGACGACCACGGGCATGAACCCGCGCACCCGCCGAGGAATCGCATCCGCGAGCTGCCGTCCTGTTTCATCGGGAAGCCCGCGTTCGACCGGCTCGATAACCAACACCTCGAAGAACACAGCCCCGACGAATGTCAGCGCGCACAAAAGATGAATGGTGACAAAGAGACCGTAGAAGGAAGCCATGCCGCCAGCATGCCAGACCCGCTCGCTCCCGACCTTGATCTGGATCAATTCAGGAAATGATAAACTATCGTATGGCGATATAATTATTGACCCGCCTTAGGCCCAATGAGTGGATGAATGTTTTTCATCAATCCATCATATCTGCTCATGAACCTTCACGTGCCCGAAGCCATACACGCGTCATTCGCGTCATTCCTCCAGTCAGGAGGCCTGCCAGCCTGCGCCGCATGATTGCCACTCGCAACCCCGTGGCTCCCGCCCGTAGTCCCGGCCTTTCACAAAGAACGCTTGATGCTGCCGAGCGCTGGCTCGGCATCGAGTTGAACGTGGTTGGTATCCGTGAAAAAGTCCTGTCGGGGGTCGGAGGCTTTATCGCGATCCTGCTGCTGGTTATCGTGAGCACCCGGGTGCTTCCGTTTTCCGGGGCGTCATGTGTCATCGCGTCGATGGGAGCGAGCGCGGTGTTGTTGTTCGCGGTTCCCCATGGACAACTTTCTCAACCGTGGCCGGTCATCGCAGGCCACGGCATTTCGGCGCTCATTGGCGTGATTTGCGCCAGGTTTATCCCTTCAATTCCGTTGGCCGCCGCCTGTGCAGTGGGTCTTGCAATCGCCGCGATGCACCAGCTCCGGTGCATCCATCCTCCGGGCGGGGCCACTGCCTTGACCGCGGTTATGGGCGGGGAAGCCGTGCATGCGCTGGGTTTTCATTTCGTGTGGACTCCCGTGGTCCTCAACGCGCTTCTGATGGTGGCGCTGGCGGTTGCCTTCAGCCTGCCTTTTTCGCGGCGCCGGTATCCCGCGGGGGCCGTGCGCCTTTCCAAGCGCAAGCCGCCCGCCAGCGCGGATCCCGACCACGAGACGATTGTTCACGCCCTGCGATCACTCGATTCTTTCGTGGACATCACCGAGGACGATTTGATCGCCCTCTGCCGTGACATCGACGACCAGCGCAAGAAACTCCGGACCCAGAAGAGTCGTGGCGAGCGTTGATGCTCACTCAGGGGTTTCGGTGGCGGCCCGACGGAGCAAATCGGCGATTTGCGGGCCGACCACATGCAGCTCGGCTCGATGAGCCTGATAGAGTTTTTCCAGGATTTTGAAGCCCTTGGCTGTAAGCGAAACCCGCACCTGCCGACGGTCTTCCTTGGATGGTGTCCGTAACACGAGTTTCAGGCGCTCCATTCGTTTCGTCAGGCCGACGGCCGTATGATGGGCTACCTGCATTTGCTCGGCCAGCTCACCTATCGTCACCCAGTTTTTGCCCGGGAAACCCTCGATGGCCAGCATCGCCTGATACTGGTGCGGGGAGACTCCATGACTGACGGCGGCTTGTTCGCTAAAGCCCAGAAATTTTCTCAGGCGGTAACGAAACTCTGACAACAGCTCCAAATCGGCTTTGGTCAGGCTGGCGGGCTTGCGGGAAGGAGGCATGGGCATTTTAGAACCCGAGATTTCTCCCGGTGACAACAAGATGCCGTGTCCGGAATCAGAACCGCCTAAAAATTCAAGCAAGGCCACCGCGTGGTTGTGAACGCCGTCGCGCGCCGAAATCAAAAGCGTGACGGGGCCCTGCCTCGCACGTTCGAGCAAGGGTTCGATGAGTTTTCCCGAGTGCCTCAACTTGGAATGATAGCGCCTCCGAAACTCATGCCAGCGTGCCGGGCGATGTCCGAACCATTTTCTCAATGCCGCGCTTGGTGCGATGTCCTTTATCCAGGCATCGAGCGCGAGGGTCTTCTTGCTCAAACCCCGCGGCCAAAGACGGTCGATCAACACGCGGTATCCGTCATCGGGCGATGGCTTCTCGTAAACTCGCTTCCAGCGAAGATGCGGAGCTTCGTTGTCCTCGAACTCGTGCAACCAGCATGGAGGGCTGGCATACTGTCGACATTGGTCCGCGCCGTTCATCGGAGAGATCGCACGGGGACAGACACATTTCAGTAGGCAACGCCTATGTCGTGAACGTGCGCCAGGTAGGCTTCAATGTTTGCGGCCCCGGCGACAAAGGCCTTGCCATGAGCTCGCTGAACGCCGGGAGGAGAGGGTAAGTCAGCCGAAGCATCATCGCCGAGAACCAACACCGGACAGCCTTGGTTTTCCTCGCCGATCAATGCGGCCAGCTCCGCTCTTGGACGCTGAAACTCCACATAGCGGACGTGAACGTGACTCCAGAGCTGGGGATAATATTCGAAAAGGCCCGCCACCTCGACGCATTCCCGGCAAAGATAGCGGATATTCCCGCGGTTGGGATCCATGAAATCTGGCTTCAGTAAATAGAGGGTGTCGTGTGAGGGCATGGCTAAGCGTGCTACTGGTTATTTGGTCGCGAGAGAGGAGGCCGTAGGGCGGTCAAAATGGATGACATCCGCAAACTCCGGGTGCCGCTGCACGTAGTCCGCCACAAACGCGCAGCGTGGGATCACCCTCCACCCCAGCTCTCTGGCCTTTAATAAAGCGGCACGCACCAGAGCCGCGCCTGCTCCCTGGCCACGAAGCATGACGGGCACGTGGGTGTGCTCGAACCAGATGTCGCCATTGCCCACCAACGTATATTCCAGCATTGCCGTTGCCCCGGATTCGCTCAGCTCGAAGCGCCGCCTTTCGATGTGATGAACAATGGGAGGAGCGGAAGGGTCGTGGATCATGATGACGCGGCAATAGGCTTAGCGTATGTTCAATCGGATTTGATCGTGGCGAGACGGAGTTTGCGTTCCTCCTTCATTCGGCTCATTCGCGATGTTTACGCGTAGCCCGCGGCTGGCTTTCTTAATGTTTTTCACGCTCATGATTCAGGGAGGAGTTTTGCCCCGCGAAATCCGCGGACGGCGATAGCGTTAAGCATGGCTTCGTCATCTCCCTCAGATTTCGCCGGGGTTTAATATCGTAATACGATATTAATGCAGGGGAATGCAACCTCAAAAGAGGCCGGGTAAGAGCTCTTCCTGCGGTATCAATCCGACGACTGATCAAATAAACATATCGTAATAGGATATTATTTATGCATCCCGTATGGACCACGATCCATTGATATGCCTGCATCTCTTTCCCGTCACCGTGCCCGCTCGGTCTCCCCGTTGCGTTTTCTGGTCCTCGCCTGCCTGGCGATCCTGATCGCCGCCTTGTCAACGCTTGCGGCGCACCTGCTCCATTTGCTGATCGCGGTTCTGACGCAGTTCGCGTTCTACGGGCGACTGTCGACCGAGTGGGCCTCGGCGTCAGGCCATACTCGCGGGGCGTGGGTTATCCTGATCCCGGCCGCGGGAGGAGCGGTGATCGCGCTGATGGCCCGTTTCGGGGCGCGTGCGGTTATCGGGCATGGCATTCCCGAAGTGATGCAACAGGTATTGAGCAATCGGAGCCGCATCGCTCCGCGGGTGGCATTGCTCAAGCCCTTGTCCTCGGTGATCTCTATCGGCAGTGGCGGACCATATGGTGCGGAAGGTCCGGTGATCGCGACGGGCAGCGCGCTGGGTTCGCTGGTCGGACAGGCTCTGACAATGACGGCGACCGAACGGAAGACCATGCTGGCCGCCGGTGCCGCCGCCGCAATGACCGCGATCTTTGGCAGCCCGGTGGCGGCGACATTGCTCGCTGTGGAACTGCTGCTTTTCGAGTTTCGTCCGCGTTCGTTCATTCTTGTGGCGATTTCCGCCGCCGCCGCGCAGGCGATGCGTTTCGCCTGGGGGGAACCTGCCGCCTTGTTTACCCTAGCCGGCCCCTCCACTTGGTCGGCGCCGGCCTCGACGTTACCGGTGTTTGTCGCCATCGGTTTGTTTGCCGGCGTGCTGGCGGTGCTGGCGAATTCGGCAGTGCATACGACCGAACATTTATTCGCCAAGCTGCCCGTCTCATGGATGTGGCATCCGATTATCGGGGGATTGATCGTCGGGGTGATCGGCTGGATTGAGCCGCGAGTGTTCGGAGCCAGCTACGATGTAATCGGGGCTCTCCTCGCGGGGGATCTGACCCTCTCCGTGGTCGCGTTGGTCTGCGGCTTGAAGCTGGTGGCATGGGTTCTCTCTCTGGGCAGCGGAACTTCGGGCGGCACGCTGGCACCGATGCTGGTGGCGGGAGGAGGAATGGGTGTATTGGTTGGCGCTTTGTTTTCCTGGCTGCCGGCCGCTCCCGTGTCACCCCAACTCGCAGCCCTGGTGGGAATGGTCGCGTTTTTTGCCGGTGGTTCCCGCGCTCTTTTTGCCTCGGTGATTCTTGGCGTGGAAATTACCCAGCAGGCCGCGGTGCTTTGGCCGGCTGCATCAGGTGCCACGGTTGCCATGGCAACCGCCTTTCTCCTTTCAGGAAGATCCATCATGACCAGCCCGGTCGAGCAACAGGGGATACGTGTGCCGATGGATCTGGATGTCGACGCGTTCGCCCGGGTGACCGTCGGGCAGGTCATGGAAAAAGCGCCGCGGACCATTGTAGCGGACATGCGAGTGGAGGAGCTGGCTGGTCGCATCGCGGCCGGGGACCCTGAGGTTTGTCACCACCATGCGCTGTTAGTAACCGAGACAGACGGCTCGCTAATCGGGATTGTGACTCGGAGGGATATTCTGAACGCGGCGGAGCAGGCAGGGACTGTCTCTCGGGTTCGCGATCTGATGAGTTGTCCTCTGATATGCTCTTGGCCGGATGAGTCGCTGGACGAAGCGCTGGACAGGATGCATGCTCATGACATCGGACGCCTCCCCGTGGTGGCCAGAAACGACCCGCGGCAACTAGTCGGCTATCTTGGGCGTGGTGCGGTTTTGTCCGCGCGTCGCATTTGTTCGGAGGACAGTATGAGCGCCGAATCCGGATGGCTGGATCGACGTTCAGGACGCTGACGCGCTACGTAAATGAGCTGGGGAGACATCGTCTCCTCGAGATGCATGGCGCTTATGCAGTGCGGCCTACTTGCTTATTCGTGCGCCCTGCGGCTTGACGTTCTGCGTAATACGATAATGAATGTTGTTCACACCCCATGGCATCCACCGGACAACTTCAAGCGAGTGCTGTCGCGAGCAATGAGCTCGTGATCTTTCCCTCCGTGCCCGGGGCGAAGGTCGCGTAACGCATCGGATACGTCCGAAGGTTACGTTCGTCCCCGGGTTGACCCTGCTAGAAGTCCCCTGCGCCCCTGTTCCGGGCGTTGTTTTGTATCGCCATTCCTCCTTGAGCAATGGGGCCTGTTTGTGCCCCGCCAGGAGGGGGCGCCCCCTGTCATGCCCATGCTCCCTATGATTAAATCCATCACTCTCTCCAAGTCTGACCATATCATGCTTCAGGCTTATGTTGAACGCTCTCGGTTCTTGTCATCGCAAGCTCGCGAGTCGTGGCAGAGTCTCGGCGAAGAGCTTCGACAAGCCTACGTCGTGCCCGATTATCAGGTTCCCGCGAATGTCGTCCGTATAGGCTCGGCGTTCACCGTGAGTTATCTGGACACCGATGAACGTGAGACGTTCGTCCTCGTTCATCCTGAGCTGGGGAATATTGCGGAAGGCCGCCTCTCCATAACCACGCCCTTGGGAATGGCTGTTATCGGTTTCGCTGCCGGCGATGAAATCGACTGGGTAATGCCCCGTGGACTTCGTCGTCTCCGCCTGGTGGCGGTGAAACCTCCCCATGACCACTGAAATAACCTTCTGAATCAATTAAACCAAAGTAACATGAATTCGAATACACATATGCAGTCCATCCCGGCATCCCCGTGGTCCTTTAGTCAAAGCCTTCCTTCACAGGACGGCTTGGACTCTGAAATCCTCTTGCTTGCCCCCGGTGCCGAACACGAATTGCCGTCCATCGCTCGCAGCAGGGCGTTCTTCACGATAAGCGGGAGTGTCACCGTCTCGGAGGAGTCCTCGAATCACATCATTTCGGCCGATAATCTGGTCACTGTTCCCAAGAGTCGTCCCTATGTGGTGCATAATAGGGGGGACACTGCAGCCAAGGTTCTCGTGCTGGCACTCCCTGCACCTCGAGTCGAATGGAGGCTTTTTGTTCCAGGTGAACCCGATATCCCCACATCCGACTAGGTATAGTGGAGCACGAGTTGGTCTTGCAATTTGTGTCAATCGACACGCCTAGTCTTTGAAGACTAGGTGCTGTCGTCACGAGATTATGTTGATATGGCGGCAACGGCATCGACGGATGCTTGAATGAAGCAAAGCCATCGGCGACATGACATCTCAGATCGGGTGTGGGCGATATTGGAACCGCTGCTGCCGGGGCGCGAGGGCGGCTGGGGAGGGGTTGCGCGGGACAATCGGCAGTTCATCAATGCGGTGTTATGGATACTGCGCACGGGTTCGCCGTGGCGTGATTTACCGCCGGACTACGGGGACTGGAAGAACACGCACCGCAGGTTTTGCCGCTGGCGGGACAAGGGGCAGTGGGAGGGGTTGCTTCAGGGGTTGATCAAGGAGCCGGATTTCGAGTGGCTCATGATCGACGCCAGCCACGTCAAGGCGCATGCGCACGCAGCCGGGGCGGTCGGGGGCACCGAGGACATCGGTCTGACAAAAGGGGGCGAAACACCAAGATACATCTGGCCGTGGATGCGCATGGTATGCCGGTCCGAGTCATTATTACGGCAGGTCCCGTGGCTGATTGCACACAAGCTGAGGAGTTGATCAGGGGCTTGCCCGCCCAGTGCCTGCTGGCCGACAAAGGCTACGATACCGACGCCATCGCCGCAGCCGCCCAGGCTGGCGGCATGGAGCCGGTCATCCCGCCGCGCAGCAATCGCAAGCAGCCCCGCCAATACGACCGCCACCTCTACAAGCTGCGCCATTTGGTCGAAAACGCCTTCATGAAGCTCAAGGGCTGGCGTGGCATCGCCACCCGCTACGCCAAGCGAACCTCATCTTATCTGGCTGCCGTTCACATCCGCTGCGCAATCCTCTGGGCCAACATCTCGTGCCGACACCACCTAGCCCGGCACCCGTTCGCCGTGCTTCCGCCGAACCACCTCGACATTGGCAGGAGCACACACACTCAACATCACGAGACCATCTTCACCACGTTCCGCGCGAACACGGATCGGACCGCGAATCGTCGGCACGACACCTTCGACGTAATCCAAATCACCGATTTGTGGATCAATCAGCACGCGACCGTAGCCCGGCTCGAGCGGACGAACGCCGAGGATGTAACGCGCGGCGACATTAATCGGGGCGGTCGCCCAAGCATGGTTCCAGTCCTGGTTTGGCTTGAGGCTCTGGTCCCATGCCTCCCAGGTCAGCGTGGCGTCGTGATCGAGCATGTTGACCCAACTGCGCAGCCCGCCGCCGGTGATCAAACCGATGGCATGACTCGCCTCGCCCGCCTCGAACAACCCATCCAGCAAATACTGCGCGGGATAGACCGAGCAGGCCATGCCACGCGACTTCAGGTAGCCGGCCACCGAGGCCTTGTGCTCCTCCGGCACGAGGCCGAACGCCAACGCGAACAGGTTGCCGTGCTGCGACACATGATCGCTGCCCTCGCCGTCGACATAGACTCCCCGGGCGGCGTCAAACAGCCGTTCGTTGAACACGCGCCGGACCTGCACGGCCTCACGGGCAAACATCCCCGCATCCTCGGCCCGACCCAGCACCGCCGCGATGCGCGACATCAGCTCGAGCACGCGATGGTGGAACGCGTTCACGACCGTGTTCACATCGCGGAAATCAAACTCGTCACGCTCCACCGACGGCCAGTCGACCAGGTCTCCGACATCCGTGCGCTTAGATTCCGGATCACGCAGCCGACCGGTCATCAGCAGACCGTCCTCGCGCCGATGCTCCAGCAGCATCTTTACCGTGCGAAGAATATCGTAGCAGCGGCTCAGCGATCGCTCGTCGCCCGTGGCCTCGTAGTCAGTCCAGGCCATGAACACCGAGTGCTGCTTCCACTCGGTCGGCCACGTCGGATGCTTCAGCAGGTATTCGTGGGTGCGACGCGCCAGCGAGAACTCCCGGTCCACAGCGTAGTGGCTGAGCTGGTTGATGTAGGCATCGGCCTCGTAGGGAATACGCTCGCGGTCGCCATCGACATAAAACCCCGCGAATGTCGTCGCACGAATCGTGTGGTGGCAAAGCTCCCAAACCTTGTTCAGCACCGCGTCCGAAGAATCGAAAACAGCCGCGTCGCCATCGAACGGATACTCGATCCGCATCAGAAACCCCGAGTGAACCGACACGCCCGGAACCACGTCCACCTCGGCGAAACGGAACGGCATGACCACGCCCAGACTCGCGGGTAGATGAATCGCTGCCGGCCCGGTGTTGCGCGCGTCGGCGACCAAGGGCACGCGATAGCGCCGCCGCCCAGCCCGCACAGCCAGCCGAGACTCAGCGTAACGCACCGATCCCGGCGGCGAACGATCCAGCGCCCCGTCGCGCCACGCTTCACTCATGCGCACGACCAACTCGGCGTCGTCGGCCACGCACTCGACATCCAACTCCAACCAACCAAAGGCCTGACGCCCAAAGTCCATGGTCCATCCGCCCGACGATTGCTCCAGCCGCACCGCTGACACCTCGACGATCTCGAGTTCGTAGGCGCTGACTTCACCCGCGTCCTCCTTGGTCGCGTCGCCTTTCGGCAAGCCGGTGACAAAAAGCTGTGGCGCCGCCCACGGACTCGGCTCCGTTTCGCCGGATAGCCAGGTGCGCACGGTCCACCAAAGGCGTTCTCCCGCCTGTAACGGCGCACCGCCATAGGGCACGTTCAACGACTGCGCCGACTCGACTTGCCCGCTATCCCATAGATCGCCCTCCAGCTGCAGACACCCCGGGCGACGACCCACGCGGATCTGATACGCGCTCTGCGCAGGACCGGGTCGCCCGCCGTTGACCATCCAGCCAAAGGTCGGGCACGTCGTGCGCAACACCGTGCGCTCGGGGTGAGCCAGCAAATCACACAGCAGGCCGGCCGGGGCTTTATTCGACAAATGCATGGGGTTTGGGGTCACGTCGGCAGCATCAGGAACGATGGCACCGTGACAACGCAACAGCGTCCGCACCTCGCCCAGTGGCACTTCGCGCAACTCGCGCCCCGTGCTTGCCGCCAGCGCCGCGACCGCGCCAGCCACCTGCCCCATGGCCATGCCCGAGGCCTGCACGCGAAACGCCGAGTTGGCCTCCTGATCGCCCGATGCGCAGCGACCGGCCACGATCAGTCGGCGGCTGCCCTTAGGCAGTTGCGCACCCAGCGGAATCGTCGGGAACACGCCCTCCTGCAGATAACGCGTGTCGATGCCGCCCTTGCCCGCTGCCGAGTGCAGGTCGATAGGATAAAAACTATGGCACAGTGAGTCCGCCCACACGCGCCCCGTCACATAATCCTCGCGCGTGATGCGTGTCTCGCCGTCGATCGTCACCGTTTCGCGGATACCGCACTCCGAAGCGCATGACTCGATGCTGAAGTTCTCCAGTCCGGGCCGGCCGCGCAGAAACCGCACGATGCGCAACATCGCCGCCCGCGCCTCCAGCTCCGCTCGTGTCCGCCCCTCGCTGGTCGATCCGTCCACGCCAGGCACGTGGATCGAGTTCGCGCCGCGATTAAACAAAAACGCCGACACCGGCCGGTTGGCCGCCTGGAAATCCGATCGCAGCATGCGCCCCGCGGCGACTTCCTCGACGAACGCCTGCTCCAGCGCGTCCTGATCGAGTTCCTCAAACACGTAGCCGCCCGCGCGCATCACCAACGTGCCCGGTTGCAACGCCGCGTTGCGCCGCAGCGGCAGGCCGGCCAGCGCCACCAGATTCGCGTCGGCCGTGCAGTCGACCAGCACTCCGGCCCGGACCTCGCGCAGCCCCTCCTTGCCACACAGCGTGACGGTCCAGCCGTCGGGCTCGGATCGCACTTGCCCAGCCATGGTGTGAAACAACACGTCCGCACCGGACTCCATCACCAGCCGGTCTGCGACCGCAGCGTGCACCGGGATGTTCACCGACACCTGCATGCGCCAATGCCGTCCCTCGCGCCACGCGGCGAAGTCCGGTAGCGCACCGCCCGCCTCGCGCACCGAGGTGGTCACCCACTCCCAGCCGATGCCCGCAATCACCTGACGCCCCCACGCGTGAAACAACCCCGGGAAATTGACTCCGGCCACCGTGGTCGTGCCGCCAAGCATGCCGTTCTTTTCGACCAGCAGCGTGCGCGCGCCCGCCCGGGCCGCCTGCACTGCGGCCACCACGCCGGCGGACCCGCCGCCGACCACCATCACGTCATATTCGGAAGAGATCATCGTTCGCAAAAGGGGTTGAGGAACCCCCCGATGCTCGGCGCGGACCACGATTGCCTCAACGCGCGACGCTTCACAAATTTATAATAAATGTTATAAAAACAGCCGATGGCCGATTCCGCCCACCTCATTGAAGCCCGCTCCGCGCTGAGTCGACGCCTGCGCTTCGCCGACTGGTCGGCCCTGCGCTACGCGTTGCTCTGGTGCTATGACGGGCCCGTGCCCAAGAGCGGACAGGAGGGCGATTTTTCCCAGCCCAACTTATCGTGCTGGCTGGTCCGCAAGGGTCGCGTAACCGTGACCGCGGCGGGCCGGTCGGTGACCGCCAAGGCCGGGCAATGGATCTTCGTGGCGATGCCGAGCCGTCATCAATCATTCAGCCCCGGCGCGGAGATCCTCTCCATGCACGTCCACCTGTCGTGGCCGGGCGGCGAGCCCCTGATGGAGCAAAAACACAGCCTCGTCTTCTCCGCCTCCGACCACCCCGAACTGGAACGCCGGGCGTTGTCCCTGGTGCGTTTGGTGAAGCGACACTTCCCCAACGCCTCTGCCTTTCTCTCCCGCGAGCCCTGTTCGCTACCGCTCTACCTGGAGATTCAAAACCACCTGCCCCGCTGGATCACCGCCTACCTTGAGGTGCAGGCTGCGCACGGCGTGCATCCGCGGCGACTCGACGTCGACGACAACCGCCTGCTGCAAGTCTGGGCCGAGCTTGACCGCCTGCCGCTGGGCCGGCGTTTTTCCGAGACCGCGCTCGTGAAAGGCGCGCCGCTGGCTCGCTCGCAGCTCAACGCGTTGTTCACACGCGCCGCCGGCCTGACCCCGCGGCGCTACTTCGAGCAACGCAAACTCGACGCCGCGCGCCAGCTGCTGACCACGCCCGGCGTCAGCCTCAAGGAGATCGCGGCCGACCTCGGCTTCCGCCACGGCTCACACTTCAGCCAGTGGTTCAAGCGCCTCCACGGCGCGCCGCCGTCGAGCCTCCGCGGTTAAACGCGCGGCTTCAGACGAACAGGTCCGGCAGATCCGCCCACTGCGCGTCGGGGTCGGCGGTGATGCGGGCGATCTTGGCGTCAAACGCCGCCCACTGCTCATCGGTGCACAGCTCGTAGCTGTGTCCCCAGAAATAGAATACAGGACAGCCGGTGGCCTTGACCGCGTCGTAGCGCTCCCAAAAGTCTTCCTTCAGAAAGTGACGGTCCGAGTGGTATTTCATCGGATCGGCCGGCGGGAAACCCGGCTCCACGTTTTTGGTCGTGCGGGCGTAAACATGCCCGGCCTCGCGCACCACGTCCGCCGTGGCGTCGTCATAGTCACCGAACGGATACACAAAGCCGAGCACCGGCTGCTGGAACCAGTCTTGGAGAATCTTGCGCGCGTCGAAGACCTCGCTCCGCCACTGCTCCAGCGGGATGCGCGTCGGCCACGGGTGCGTCATCGAATGGTTCGCGATGGTGAAGCCGTCATAAACGGAGCTCAGCTCGGAACGCGCGAGGCGTTGGATGACCTTGCCCCATTTCTCGTTGTGCCCGCCCTGACGGGTCTCCTTGTGCGTGGCGGGGTTCAGGTTGAACGAGGCCTTCGCCCCGTGCTTCCGGAGAATTTCGATCAGGCGGATGTCGTCATTGACGCCATCATCCCAGCATTGGACCACTTTCATAGGGTAAAGAGGTCATCACGACATGTTCGCCGTCTGCGGTCAATGCCCCGCGCCGCGCGCCTCTCCCGGCGTCAGGCCCGTCGCCTGCTTGAACCAGCGGCAGAAGTGCGCCGCCGATCCGAAACCGAGCGCGTAGGCGACTTGTTTCACCGTGGCGTTCTCGTCGCCCAGCGCCGCCCTCGCCGACTCCAGCCGGCGCTTTTGCAGATATGCCCGCGGCGTCACCGCGCAGCCTTGCACGAACAGCCGGTCCAGGTGACCCGCGCTCAGGCCGACCCGCGCCGCCAGCTCGCGCTCGCGAAACGCCCGCGACCACGGCCAGCGGTCCAGCTCGCGCAACGCCGCCATCACGCGCGGGTCCAGCCCGCCCATGCGCTCGGGCGTCACCCCGGCCGCCACCACCGCCGCGAGATACGCCCGCACCCAGCGCGAGAACAGTTGCTGCAACGCGAAGTAGGTCTCCATGCCCACCTCCGTGCGCCAGAGGTCCAGCCTCACCCCGGGAAACTCGCGCCGCACGAGCTTCACCAACGCCGTCGCCGCGCGCCCCAGCTCCGGCGCGCTTCCCGCCGGCAGCACCAGAGGTTCGCGGAGCAACGCGTCGCCCGACGGCCACTCGAGGCGAAAGCTCACCGAGAGGATCTCCGCGTCGTCGGAAAATTCCTGCCACGCCCCGGCCGCGTCCAACAACATCCACTCACCCGCGCGCGCCCGCCACGTCCAGCCGGACTTGCGCAACACCACGCCGCCCCGCCGCAACCACCAGGCCGCCAGAAAACCCTCGCGCGTGGGCGAACGGCGGTTCTCCGGAGGCACCGCGCCGTCGTAGGCCCACACCAGACGCGACTGGAGCGTGCCCCAATCCTCGACCGTCAGGCGCGCGCCCGTTTGTCCATTCGCCGGCATTGTGCGCAAATTCGTCAATCTTTTGTGCAATCATGGCAATCCCCTTCCCTTGGCCTCGGACGGGGCCGGCGTCAGTCTGGGCGGCATCATGACCCCCTCCACCTACCTTGAGCCCGCCCGCGAGTTGCCTGTGATCGACGAGGCCGACGTTGTCGTCGTCGGCGGCGGACCCGGCGGCCTCGGCGCCGCCATCGCGGCCGGTCGCGCCGGCGTGCGCACCATTCTCATCGAGCGTTTCGGCACCTTTGGCGGCACCTGGACCGCCGGCATCCTGAGCGCGATCATGCCGTTCCCGTTCGTGCGCGGCCTGTTCAAGGAGCTGCACGAAAAACTCGCCGCCGACGGCGCTTGGCGCGGCTGGCACGCCGCCAACAACTACGGCGACGGCGGCACCTA
This sequence comes from Verrucomicrobiota bacterium, assembly GCA_030601755.1. GTDB lineage: Bacteria > Verrucomicrobiota > Verrucomicrobiia > Opitutales > Opitutaceae > JAUWBF01. The sequence goes on from JAUWBF010000004.1 coordinate 17,280, forward strand.
CGACAGCGAGGCCATCAAGGTTCTGCTGGACCGCATGGTCGTGGAGGCCGGCGTCGTGCCCTATTTTTTCACCGCGTTCTCCGACGTCGTGCGCGAGGGCGACCGCGTGACCGGCGTGATCGTCGAGTCCAAGGAGGGCCGCGCGGTCATCCGCGCGAAGCAGGTGATCGACTCCTCCGGCGACGGCGATTTGTGCGTGCGCGCCGGCGCGGAGTTTGAGCAGGGCCGCGGCGAGGACGGCGCGGTGCAGCCCATGACCATGATCTTCAAAATGGTCGGCGTGGACTCCGCGCGCGCCATCCGGGCCAAGCAGGCGGACCCCGACTTCACCAAGGCCTGGCAGGCCGCCAAGGCGGCCGGCGAGATCACCGTGCCGCGCGAGGACGTGCTCGCCGGCCCCAACCCGCGCGAGGGCGAGTGGAACTTCAACACCACGCGCATCGTCGGCAAGGACGGCACCAAGGTCCGCGACGTCAGCGACGCCATGATCGAGGGCCGCCGCCAGGTGGCCGAGGTCGCCGCGTTCATGCGCAAATACGTCGACGGTTTTCAGAACGCCATCGTCTCCGAGACCGCGCCGCACATCGGCGTGCGCGAGACACGCCGCATCCATTGCGACTACAGCGTGACCAGCAAGGATGTCATCGAGGTCACGCCGTTCGAGGATTGCATCGCGCGCGGCAACTGGTTCATCGACATCCACAGCCCGACCGGCGAGGGCACCGTGCGCATCCACCCGCCCGCGGGCAAGTGGTATGAGGTCCCCTACCGCAGCATCCGCCCGCAGGGCCTCGACAACGTGCTCATCGCCTCGCGTTGCATCGACAGCTCGCACGAGGCCCACGCCGCCATCCGCATCACCCCGCAGGTCATGGCCATCGGCGAGGCCGCCGGACTCGCCGCCGCCACCTGTGTGAAGCAAAACCTCGCCTCCACCCGCGACGTCGACGTCAAGGCCCTCCGCGAGGAACTGCGCAAACGCGGTGCCTTCGTCTGAGGCTCGCGCAATCGCACCGGCCTCACTTATCGGCCGGCGCGCCGATGAAGCCGCGCTCGCGCAGCCAGGCCGAGAGGTCAGCGGCCCAGCGATGTGGAGCCGACCCGTCGCGGATGCCCAGTCCGATGCCATGGCCGCCCTTCTCGTAAATGTGCAGCTCGAACGGCACGTGGTGGGTGCGCAACGCGGCGGCAAAAAGCATGGAATTTTCCATTTTCACACCATTGTCCTCCCACGTGTGCCAGATGAAGCAGGGCGGGGTATGGTCGGTGACTTGCTTTTCATTGGAAAGCCCTTCGATCAGCTCGGGCGCGGGGTCTGCGCCAAGCAGGTTGTTGCGCGATCCCCGGTGAGTGAAGTCCCCCATGGTGATGACCGCGTAGCAGAGCACGCCGAGGTCGGGGCGCGAACTCAGGCGCTCGACCGGGTCGGCGGCGTCGGGATCGCCCGCGTCAAAATGCGTGAGTATGGTCGAGGCGAGGTGACCGCCGGCGCTGGAGCCCATCACGCCGATACGCGACGGATCGACGCGCCATTCGACGGCGTTGGCACGAACCAAGCGCACGGCGCGCGCCGCGTCGTTGAGCATGGCGGGATGACGGTAGCCCTTGGAGCCAAGCCGGTATTTGACGACAAATGAGGCCACGCCCTGTTCGGTCAGCCAGCGGGCGTAGCCCTCGCCCTCGTGTTTCGCGAGACCGCCATAGCCACCACCGGGGAAGATCACCATCGCCGCGCCCGAGGCCTTGTCGGCGGCCGGCGCGTAAAAGGTGAGCGTGGGAATGTCATGGTCCTCCATGCCCAAGGCACCGGTCGCGCCCTCCGGCCAAAGCGGCGTGGATAAGGGCGCGGCGACATCTTCGGCACGCATCACGGGGGCAAGACACAGGCACAGGGCGGCCACAAGCAGGCGGGGATTCATGGCAGCATGCATGCCGCGCCTGGCGCTCACCGCAAGCCGGGGCCGGCATGACCTCGATATTCATTTTGCAGCCGGTGGCTTTCTTTGCCGCGATGCCGCCATGATCGTCCGTTTCGTCAAAAACCCGCCCGCCGCCCCCGCCGACACCCTCGTGTGCGTGCGGGATGACGGCTCCGAGTGGAGCGGCGACCTGTCGCGCGCCGGCGTGTTGCCCGTGCTCGCCGCGCGCCTCGTCGTCGAGTCGACGCTCGGCTGGACCGACGGCTGGTTCGGCACGCTCGCCCGCGGCGGCGAGCCCGACGACACCACCACTGCGGCCCGCCAAAGCCGCCTGCTCGCCGCCCTCCTGCAGGCCGAGCAGTGGGGCGGCGCGTCCACGCCCGACGCCTTCCGCCAAAAACTCGAGGTCTCCTGCTCCGACGAAGGCGTGACCGCGCCCGCGCTCACCGACGACCAGCTCGCGCGCCTGCGCACGGAACTGCGCGCCTTCGGTGCCATCTGGCGCCCGCTTGTCGCGGGTCGCCACCACGACGTGCGCTGGTGATCCGAGCGGGCTGGAGGAGGGGCCTTACGCCCCGATGTCGACCGCCCCCCCCGCAAAAGCGCCCGTCGCACGATCCAACGTCCAGCAGGTCGGGGCATAAAGTCCCCTGCTCCACGACCAAGCCGTAGAAAAACGGCTCGACAATATCCTATTTTCAGTAATTACTGAAATTATGACCAAGGCCGAACGTTTCCAGCAGACCCGCGAACGCTTCATCACCCAGTGGGGCGCGCTCGGCACGCAGTGGGGCATCAACCGCACCATGGCCATGGTCCACGCCCTGCTCCTCGTCTCGCCCGAGCCGCTCACCACCGACGAGGTCATGGAGCAGCTTCAGGTCAGTCGCGGCAACGCCAACACCAACCTGCGCGAGCTCGTCGCCTGGGGGCTCATCCGCATCGTGCCGCGCAAGGGCGACCGCCGCGACTTCTACGAGGCCGAGAAAGACACCTGGAAGATGTTCTGCACGATCGCGCGCGAACGGAAACGCCGCGAAACCGAGCCCGCCCTCGCCCTCCTTCACGAGTGCGCGGCCGAGACCGAGGACATCGCCTCCGCCGAGGCCAGGGAGTTCAACGCCCGCGTCTCCGACCTCGCCGACTTCGTCTCCCTCGCCAACACCGTCATGGACAAGGTCGCCTCCGCCAAGGACAGCTCCATCGCGCCGAAGGTGCTCAAGTTCCTCGGCTGACGCCGGAAACCCACCACGCCGATCCAAGGCAACCCGCCCTCCGCCATCTCCAAACCAATCTCACGCCCCTTATTTTCAATTTTTCCTGAAACTACCAAATAATATGAACACAACCATCATCACCTACGCCCTCTATCTCGCGATCAGCCTGACGCTAACCGTATGGGTTGCCCGCACGCTGCATCGCAACGGGCGTCCGTTTCTGGTCGCGAGCTTTCACGGCGACGAGCGCCTGGCCGACGCGGTCAACCACCTGCTGGTCGTCGGCTTCTACCTGCTGAACTTCGGCTACATCAGCTTCAACCTGAAGGTCGGTCTCAAGCCCGCCGACCCCGCCGCCATCTTCGAGGTGCTCGGCACAAAGATCGGCGGGGTGCTGCTGGTCCTCGGCGCGATGCACTTCGCGAATCTGGTCATCTTCAACCGCCTCCACCGCAAACCCGCTCCGCCGCCCCTGCCCGCGGCCACCACCCGATGAAAAACTTCCTGCTAAGATTCCTGCTGCCGCCGGCCTACGCGGTTACGATTATCGCAACCATCGGGGTTTTTAGGGACGGCAATGTTGAATATCTGCCCGCGGTTGTCGTCATGTTCCTCCCCTTTGCCTATGTCTTCGCTGGTCTGCCTGCGGGAGTGTTCGCGTTGATCATGGGAAGACTACAGCATCGCGGTTTTCGTCACGGAGGAGTGCGCCTGTTAACGGCAATGATTCTAGGAACAGGTGCGGGTCTTGTGATCGGGTTGATTCTCGCAGGGCCAGGAAACCTGGCGGTGTTTGTTCCTCTCGGCTTCGCCACCGGTCTGCTTGTCGAGCTGACCGTCGTCCTCACCGAAAACCGCAACCCCACCCGACCATGAGCACCGTCCATCGCATGCAACCGCAAGGGCCGGAGACCAATCCCGTCGAGGGCACCGTCCGTTGGAGTCCGGTCAAGTCGATCTGGTTCTCCACGTTCCTCGTCGTGGCCGTGGTCGGCGGTTATTACACGTTCAGTCTGGACGCGGTGCTGGTCGGGTTCGTCACGACCGTGGTCACGCTCTGCCTCGGCCACACCATCGGGCTGCATCGTTTGCTGATCCATCGCAGCTTCGAGTGCCCGCGTTGGCTGGAACGGCTGCTCGTGCACCTCGGCACGCTCGTCGGCATGGGCGGGCCGATGCAGATGCTCTACCTGCACGACATCCGTGACTGGGCGCAGCGGCATCCGCGCTGCCACTCGTTTTTCATTCATCGTCACGCCATGTGGAAGGACTTCCTGTGGCAGTTGCACGGCACGATCGAGCTCGCGCATCCGCCGCGCTTCGTCATCGAGCCGCGGGTGGCGGACGATCCCGTGCACCGCTTCATCCAACGCACCTGGATGCTGCAACAAGTGCCGCTGGCCGCGCTCCTCTTCGCGCTCGGCGGGCTGCCGTGGGTGGTTTGGGGCGTGGCGGTGCGGATCACGGTGTCGCTCATCGGACACTGGCTGGTCGGCTATCTGGCGCACAACCGCGGCGCGCGTGACTGGCAGCTGGAGGGCCACGCGGTGCAGGGTTACAACCTCGGCGGACTCGGCATGCTCGCGATGGGCGAAGGATGGCACAACAACCACCACGCGTTCCCCGAGTCGGCGCGACTGGGCTTGGAGCGGGGGCAGTTTGATCTCGGCTGGTGCGCGCTGCAGGCGCTGCAACGGCTGGGCCTTGCTTGGAATCTTCGGCAGCCCGCCGACCTGCCGCCCCGGCCGGAGTTGAGCCGACTCGACGGGCAAACGCCGGCGGGCGGGGCCGGCTCCGTTTGAGCACGCGGTGCGGTAGGGGCCTAGCTCGCGAGGCCCATTGAGCGCGGCCAGAAAAATGGCCGGTTCTGTCAGGTCTGACGTCGAACGGGCCTCGCGAGCGAGGCCCCTACAAGACGATCCGCAGGACGTGATGCAGGCACGGCTTGCGGACCGGCACGCGGACGTCTCCCATTGCTCCCATGTTGACCAAGGCCCAGCTCCAGCGTCTGCGCTCGCTTCGCGAAAAGAAACACCGCGAGGCCGAGGGACTCTACGTGGTCGAAAACCCCAAGGTCGTGGCCGAGCTGCTGGCCGCCGGAGTCGCCTTTGCCGAACTCTACGCGACCGACGCGTGGCGCGCGCCGGCCAGCACCAAGCTGAAGCCCAGCGTCATCACCGCCGACGAGATGACGCGCATCAGCCATTTCCCGACCCCGTCGGCGGTGTTCGCGGTGGGACGCATCTCGCGGGCGGCGTTGCCGGCGGGCGCGCTGGCGCGGGGACTGACGCTCGCGCTCGATAACATCCAGGACCCGGGCAACGTCGGCACGTTGCTGCGCATCGCGGACTGGTTCGCGTTTGACCGCGTGGTTTTGTCGCCGGAGTGCGCGGACCTGTTTTCCCAAAAGGTCATCAACGCCAGCATGGGCTCCTTCGCCCGCGTGCAGACGTTCACGGTCGACCTGCCGGCAACGCTCGCCGATGCCGGCGCGCCCGTGCTGGGCTGCGACCTCGGCGGCGACGACGTGCACGATCTCGGCAAACTGGAAAACGCCGTGGTCGTGATCGGCAGCGAGGGCCGCGGCCTGTCGACGGACGTCCGGCGGTTTGTCACTTATTACGTGACAATTCCCAAATACGGCGGCGCGGAGTCGCTCAACGCCGGCGTCGCCGCCGCCATCGTGTGCGATAACCTGCGCCGCGCACTCGGGCGGTAACGCGGCAAGGCGTAAGGGTGGATCGCGGCCTCAGGACGCAAGGACGGCGCAGTCGCCGCGATCAAGCGCGCCAGAAACATAGCGCTCCACCCCAAAGCGCCGCGCGCCTCAGAACACGTAGCCGAGCGTTGTGAACACGCGGTGGTCGGAGCGGCCGGAGGCCACCGGGCGGATCGCCTCGAACTCGTATTCATAACGCAGGTTCGCGGTGACGTGGTCGGTGATCTGGCCGGTGAGCACCGAGTTGGCGCGCAGGCGGTAGTCGGTCATGTCCTCGGGCTTGAAGAGGTAGCTCGCATTGTTGGTGAAGGTCACGCGGTCGACGATCTTCCACGAGAGTTCGTGTGAGATGTCGCCAAGGATCTTGAAGCCGCTCTGGCCGAGGGTGGGCTCTGAGTATTGCAACGCGAGGCCGGGACCGATCGCGTAACGCAGGGCCGGGGTGTCGATCAGCGTGTAGCTGAAGCCCGCGATGTCCTCGAACTGGTTGGAAATGTCCTTCAGGTAGTCGTAGCTGTAGCTGAGGGTGTTGCGCACCGCCAGCCGGCCGCGGAACTGCTCGCGAAGGTTGAAGTTCACGTCGAGCTTGTCGGTGTTTCGCACCGAGTCCTGCTCGCCGTAGAGGTAGCGCACCATGAGGGACTGGCTGCCGGTGTCGGTGTCGCGCACGACCTCGCCGCGCAGGTAGGTGGAGTGCGTCGAGACGAGCGAACCGCGGGCTTGGTAACTGTAGCCGGCCTCGAGCGAGCGGCGCCAGCGGGCCGAGGGCTTGGCGGCGGGTTGTTCGGCGACGACCGCGGGGGCGGGTTCGACGGGCACGGGGTCGGCCTTGACCCAACCCGGGGCCTGCGCGGCGGGCTCGGCGGTGACGGGCGGCACGGCGACCAGGTCGGCGCCAGCCTTGGGCACGCGCAGCTCGCCGAGACCTTGGGAACGGAAAGTCCACTCGGTGTCACTCTCGGCGACGAGCGAGCCGAGCAGGGTCTCGCCGGTGGCGAGCTCAAGCCGGTGCGTGGGCTGGGTCTGGGCCGAGGCCGCGATGGCGCCGGTGGTCAAAAAAAGGCCCGCCAGCCAAAGCCGGCGGACCGCGAAGGTCGTGATGGACATAGGTTGCGGTTAAGAAAAACGCCTCGCCTCAGAACGACCAGGTGGAGCCGAGCAGGCCGCGGCTGGAGCTGTAGCCGCCGTTGCCGGTCTCGCGCACGAAGGAGAAGCGCAGGCTGCGGCTCTTGGTGAGCTGGTAGGCGGCGGTGACGCCGTAGCCCTGGTAGGAGTCGACCTGCATGTCGTTGAGCGCTTGGGTGTCGGTCACGTAGACACCAAAGGTCCAGCGGTCCAGCATGCGGTAGAGTTGCAGGCCGTTGACGAGCGTCTGCTGGTCGTCGCGCACGGGGTCGGGGTAGTTCTTGATGCCGTTGTTCCAGGCGAAGGAGACGGAGTTGCCCATGTTGACGACCCAGCCCGGCGAGAACTGCCAGGCGAACGAGCTGGAGAGGCCGGTGTTGAACACCCAGCTGCCGAGCTTGAGGTCGGTGGAGTCACGGTAGAACAAGCCGGCGGACGGGGTGATCTTCCAGCGATAGGGCACGTTGTCCTTCTTGAGGAAGGCCTGCCAGGCGTAGCCGGCGTTCAGGCCGATGCCGTAGACTTGCGCGTCATCGGTGATCAACACGTCATCGAAGACCACCGCGGAGAGCGGGATGGTCACCTGCAACGTGCCGCGCTCGGTCATGCGACGGCTGTAGGGGATCTTGACGGTATAGATCTCGCCCTCCTGACCGTCCAAATTGAACGAGCCGCCGCCTACCTCGATGTCGATCGACTGCGCGGGTGGCGCGGTCTCGGTGGACCCGGAAATACCCGCGGTCTGCACCGAAGCGGTCTCGTCGGTGCCAAACTCGCGGGTCAACTCGTCGGCGCTGAACTGGCCGCCGGATTCAAACGCGAGCATCGAGGCGTCGCCGGCCGCCGAGAACGGCGCATCCTCGTAATAAGAGAAGCCAAGAAGTGTCGTGGCCGACACTCCGAACATCACGATCCAAGCCGCCGTCGTCCGATTGAACGTTTTCATGAGAGAGGTATTTTATCAGTTTTTAACATTTGCGGGATTAGGAGGGCTTGCCATACCGGTCAATAACTACCTGCAAACCAACTGCTTATGAACCACGAGGTCACCGACGACCAAAACTCTGACAACCCTCGGGGATGCAAACAGTTCTGGACTCGCCGCAAGTTGATTTGCCTGGCGGCGGTCTCCCTCGTTCCCGCCTCGCTGGTCTGGCCGGGCTGGCCGCTGCACCCGGTCGCCGCCGTGGCCGCGGGCCGTGCGCGCGACCAAGGGCTGGTTCTGCAAACGAAATCGCCGTGGCTGCGTATCCACTCCGACATGACGGCGCGTGTGACCGTCGGCTCCCTGCGGCTGGCCGACGCGGCCAATCCCGACGCGCTGTCCGCCGGGCGCGTCGACCTCCGCTGGCAACTGGGCGGGCTCTTCTCGGGCAACCTCGCGCCGGCGTCCGTCCACATCGACGAAGTCGCCGCGCGCCTCGTCGCCGGCGAGGATGGTCTGCCGCGTTTCCTGACAATGCCCGCCGGCAACGAAACCACGCCGGCATCGGCGACGCCGTTCACTCCGGCCGATCTCTCCGGCAGCATCCTTCCGCGCATCGACCATCCCCTCGCGCTCTCCGTCGGGCGGGTGCGCGTGGACTTGCCGCCGGGCCTGCCCGCCAAACAGGCCTCCGCAGGCCCGGTCGCGTTGGAACTCGGCCGGCCCGACGCCGACACGCTGCGAACCTCCGTTAACGTGCCCCTGCTCATCGACGACCGCCCCGGCGCGCTCGACCTCGCGCTCAACCTGCGTCTCTCCCGCGACTGGCTCGGCGATCTCGCGCTCGACGTGCAGGCCGCCCCCGCCGCCGGCCAACCGCCGCTGCGCGTCGCGTTGAAGGCCGCGCGCGATTCCGCCGACGCGCCCGCGACGCTGTCCCTGCACATCAACGACTGCGCGCCTGGCGCGTGGCTGCCGCTGCTTGGCCGCGACGACCTGCCGACCGTGGCCGGCGTCGTCGATCTCGAGTTCACCGCGCGCGGCGATCCGTTGAAAAACCGCCTCGACCACGCGGCCGCGCAAGTCGCCACCACCGGACTCACGGTCGTATCGCCATTGATCGCACGCCCGCTCGTCGTGCCCGACACGCGGTTTGCATTGAACGTCGAGGACAACGGCGCGCGCGGCGCGATCGCGGCCTTCGCCACGCGCGCCGGCCCCTTCGCGATCCGCTCGCCCGGCATCCGCTGGGACACCGCCGGCGACACTGTTTCCGGCGAAGGCGAGATGCTCGTCGACGCCGTCCCGCTCGCGGAGCTGCTGAGCTGGCTGCCCGCCGAAACGCGCGCGCAATTGCCGCTCGCCGACGACGAGGCCGCCAAGATCGGCATCGACGCCACGCGGCTCGGGCTGCGCATCGACGGCGACCGTCGCGACGGCCGGCCCAGGATCGCCTTCGACACCCGCGGTGGCCTCGTGCTCAACGGCAACCAACTCGTCGTCGAGGCCGGTGGCGTCATCGACACTGCCACCGGCGCGATGCAGGCCGACATCGCCGTGCCCGACTTCGTGCAGGCCCGCTGGCAACTCGCCGTCCTCCGCCGCTTCCCCGCCCCCGAGCTGGCCGCACCGCTGCGCGCCGAGGTCAAGCTCCGCGGACGCTGGCCCGACACGCTGGAAGAAGCGCGCTGGAGCGTCGTCGCCGGCGAGGGCCACGTCGTGCCCAAGGGCCCCAGCCTGCGCTGGCTGGCAAAGCCGTTTCCGATCAGCTCGTTCACCCTCGCCGGCCGCATCGACGACGGCCTGAAAAAACTCACCATCGAGCAACTCGCCTTCGCCAGCGGACGCGCCCGCTTCGCGCTCGACCGCACCGAGCTCAACTCCCGCCAGGCGCTCACCGCCGCCACCGCCGCCGACACTCAGGCGCGCTTCACGCTCACTCTGGAAAACTGGTTCCCCGCCGACTTCCTCCCGCTGCTCGGACCGGAACTCGAGCAAGTCGTCGCGCCCGTCGCCACCGACCTCGCGCGCATCGGACTCGAGCGGCTGGAAACCGGTGCCGAGGTCAACTTCCCCAGCCAACCCTGGCTCGACCCGACCATCCGCACGCTGAACGGCCGGCAAAGCGCGCTCGTGCGCGTCGGCGACGAACGCATCCCCGTCCAGGCGACCTGGACGCTCGACCCCGACACCGGTCGCGTCGCCGCGTCGTTTCAATTGCCCAACCTCCGGCCCGACCGCCTCGCGCTGTCCGCCTTCGATCAAAGCCCCGTGCCGCCCTCCGCGCTCGACCTCGCCTTCGCCGTCAAGATCGGCGTCTCCGCCGACCCGCGCGCGCAGAGCCTCGACGCCATGGACCTGCGCGCCTCGGTCGATGTCACCGCCGAGAACGGCGCCATCAAGGCCAACCCGCTGCTCGCCGCCGACCTGCCCGTCGCCCGCATGGAGATGTCGGCCCGCGCCCGCATCCTGCCGCTGCGGCTGACCGACCTGCGCGTCTTCGCCGACTTCGCCGGCCCCACCCTGTTGATCGACGACGGCCGCGCGGACTTCGGCGCGTCCGGACTCGGCGCGATGCGCGTCGCCCTGCGCGAACTGCCGCTCGACTGGGCGCGCGCCCGCGTCCCCACGGAGTGGATACCAATCGAACTGCGCGACGCCCGCGTCGGCGGACAGCTGATCAGGCTCGACCTGCGCGCCGAGTTTCCCACGCCCTCCGGCGACGACGCCGTGCCGGATCCAACCGCGCTCGACCTCGCTGCCGAACTCCACGACCTGCGGCTCGCCCTGCCCGACAGCCCCGAGCTCTCCGTGCCGACCGTCGAGGCCCGCGGCGGCCTCGACCAACTCACCGTGCTCGTCCCGCGTGTCACGACCGACGGCGTCGAACTCACCAAGCTCCAGGCCGTCGTCGCCAAGCCCCTCGCCGTCGCCCCCCGCGCGGAGGTGTCGGGCAACGCCCGCGTCGACCTTGCCCGCATGCCCGCGCTGCTGGCGACGCCCCGCCTGCGCGAACTGCTCCCGGACGGCCTCGCGCTCGACGGTCTGGCCGGCATCGTCGACGCCGGGTTCACCGCCACCGCGCCGCTTGAGCCGGCCAAGCTGCCCGCCGAACTGCGCGCCACGCTCGCCGTGAACGCCCGCGACCTCGCGCCGCCCGCCGCGCTGCTGCCGCCCGACATCCGGGTCGGCCCGACCGCACTCGCGCTCTCCGCCGACATCGCGGGCGAGAGCGCCGGCGGCAAACTCTCCATGCGCCCCTCCGCGCTAGTCGTTGCTCCGTGGCTGAACGGCCCGCCGGTGGTCGAGACGACGTTCGCGGTCACACGTCAAAAGGCCGACCTGCGCACCAGCATCGATCTTTCCAAGGTCGTGATCGAGACGCCCGAGGTTTGCTGGCGCAAGGCCGTCGGCCAACCCGCCGCGCTCAACATCGAGGCTGCCGTCACCCTGCCCGCATCCGACACCGCCGCGCAGGTCGAGGCGTTGATCCAAGGCGAAGGCCTCGCCTTCAGTCCGCTGCGCACGCGTTTGTCGGCGGCGCTGGCCGACGAGCGCAACCCGGGCCTCAACCTCGCGCCACAGGTCGCGTTTTTCCGCCTGCGCGAGACGTCGGTCGGCCGCAGCTCGCTCGAACTCGACGTCGACCGCGCCGCCGACGGTGCGACCCGCGTCGCGCTGCGCTCACCCAAGCTCGACCTCGCCGAGTGGGTCGAGCGGCTGTCGCCGGCCATCGTCGCCTGGAACCGCGCGAGCGTCGCGCCGGCGACACCCGTTGCGACGCCGGCCGCGACATCGACAACCGCGCCGGCCGCGATCACGCCGCTGGACCTGCCGGCGATCGACCTGCGCGCCGACATCGAGCGTATCGTGATGTCGGATACGCGGGACATCTCCGGCGTCGCCGTGGACGCCGCGCTGCGCGACGGTCTGCCCGCCCGGCTCACGTTCGCCGCCAACGCCGGCGGCGCGGCGCGCATCGATCTGCGGCTTGATCCCGCCGCGGGCCGTCACCCGTGGAGCTTCGCGATGACCGACATGGGCGGCTGGCTGCGCACGGGGGCCGCGCCGCTGGAGCGGGTGCCGTCCGCGCCCGACCTGCCGGACTCGACGCTGGAGTCGTTGCGCGCGTTGCCCGCGAGCTTCGTGGGCGGCGACATCGCGCTGCGCGGCACGGCGGATTTCCGCGACGCGGTCAACACGCTCGACGGCGGCGGTCGCGTCGACGGCCTCGTGCTGGAGCAGGAGCTGACGTTTCTGGCGCGCATCGCCGCGCTGGTGAAAAAGCGCGTGATCCTGCAAGTGCCGTTCAAGGTCTTCGACCTGCCGGCGTTCACCGTGTCGCCAAGCCGCGTGTCGTTGCAAAACATGCGCGTGGAGGGACCGCTCACGGTCACGTCGGACCGGCTCAACCTCGACTTCGCGCGCAACGAGATCGACATGGGCGGCAAGGTCCTTGGCATCGGCTTCGAGGTGGCGGGGCCGATCGACGATCCCCGCTTCTACCTCACCGAGAAAAACCTGCTCATCAAGGGCATCACCCAGCAAAACGACTTCGACTGGTGATGCCCCCGCGGTAGCGGCGCGGGCGGCTCAGAAGTAGCCGCCTTTTTCAGTGATCTGGTGGACCGACTGGCCCTCGGCGACCCACGAGAAAATCTTCTTCTCGTTGGCCTTGATCTCCTCGGCGCGCACGAGGACGTCGTAGGCGATGTCGCGCGGGACGACGACCACGCCGTCGATGTCGCCAAGGACGACGTCACCGGGCTTGATCACGACGTCACCGATCTTGATCGGCAGTTGGTAGTGCGTGATGAGGCAGCGGCCGAGCGAGCCGTTCGGGATGCGGTGCTTGTAGAAGACCGGGAAGTCCTTCTCGAGGATCTGGTGCGTGTCGCGAATGCCGCCGTCGATGATGGCGCCCTTGACGCCGAGGCCGACCGCGGTGGCGGTCATGACGCCGCCCCAGAGGGTGGCCTTCTCGTCGTTGGAGGTGTCCCACACGACCATGGTGTCGGCGGGCAGCTCGGAGATCATCTGCGTGCGGAAGGTCATCTCGCCGGTGATCTTGACGTTGGGCGCGCTCTTCACGGTGAAGGCGAGGCCGGCGACGGTGCGCTCGGGCCGCAGGGGCTTGAGGTGGCCGGGCAGGCACTGGTCGAGCAGCGCAAACTCGCGCAGCACGTCGCTGATCGCACCGGTGTAGAGCTGCTCGTAGCGGGCGAGCAGCTCCTTCACGGGGATCGGGAATTCCTTGGTCGAGACGGTCTCGCGCTGGGCGATGAGCTTCTCGAGTTTCATCATGCCCACTTCCTTTTTGTAGGCTTCGATATCGGCGTTGAGTTCCTTGGACATAAGTTCGGTGCGGGTTGGGTTTGGCCGCGCTGCGGCCGGATGGAGGGTTCGGGTTCGGGTTCGGGGAAAATAAATACTAACCAGATACGTTAGTTTTTATTTCGGGCCCGGGTGGCTGGGTGGTGGTTGCGGGTTGGGTCAGGCGAGGCCGAGGCCGCCGTCGACGAAGAGGTTTTGGCCGGTGATGTAGCGACCGGCGTCGGAACAAAGGAGCAGGGCCGCGCCCACGCAGTCGGCGCTTTCGCCGAAGAAACGCGCGGGGATGGCCGCGCGGACCTGCGCCGCGTAGTCGGGGTTGGCCAGCGCGTCGTTATTGCGGTCGGTGAGGATGACGCCGGGCGCGAGATTGTTGAGGGTGACGCCGGACGCGGCGAGGGGCTTGGCGAGGCCGGTGGCGAGCGCGGTCTGCGCGTGCTTGAGCGACGAATACGGCAGCATCTCCGGGTGCGGGCGGAGCTCCTGCACGCTGCCGATGGTGAGCACGCGACCCCACTTGGCGGCGGTCATGGCGGGCACGCAGAGCTGCAGGAGTTCGAGACTGGAGCGGTAGTTGACCGCGTAGTGGCGGTCCACTTCCTCGCGGGTAAAATCGGTCCAGTTTTTCTTGGTTTGGATCGAGGCGTTGAGGATTAAAATATCGATGCCGCCGAGGGCGGCCTGCGTCGCGTCATAAACGCGACGCGCGGCGTCGTCGGCGGCGAGGTCCGCCTGCACCACGCCGGAGCGGCGGCCGGCGGCGGCGACTTGGGCGGCGACTGCGTTGGCCTGGTCGGCGTTGCCGGTGTAGTGAACCATCACGTCGGCGCCGGCCTCGGCGAGGGCGACGGCGATCGCAGCGCCGATGCCGCGGGACGAACCGGTGACGAGCGCGTGTTTGCCGGTGAGATCAAAGGAGGCGGGAAGTTTCATGGCGGGGGTTTAGACGTAGGAGATGCGGTGCGCATCGAGGATGCCCTTCATGTAGCCGACGGCGAAGAGACGGCCGAGCTGGGCGTAGCCGTGCGGGAGGTCTTCCTCGCCGGCCATGGAGGGCACGTGGTCGACGCGGATGGGGCCGGTGAAGCCGAGGTCGGCGTAGAGCTTGAGCTGCGCGGCCATGTCGGTCGGTCCGTTGTCGTGGAAGGTCTCGGTGAAGTCCTCGCGCGTGCCCTCGACGTCGCGGAAATGCACGAAGACGATTTTTGGCGAGAAGCGGCGCGCGGTGGCGACGATGTCCTCACCCATGGCGCGAAAGTTGGCCTGACAATAAGTGATGCCGTGCGCCGGCGAATCGCTGAACGCCATGGCGCGGGCAAAGGCATCGGCCGAGGTGAGGATGCGACCCACGCCGCGCAACGGCGAGAGGGGCGGGTCGTCGGGGTGCAGGCCCATCTTTACACCGGCCTGCTCGGCGACGGGCAGGACGCGGGTGATGAAGTATTCATAATTCTCCCACAGCTTTTCCTCGGTGACGCGCAGCGCGGGCGCGACGGGCTCGGGGTCGACGGCTTCGAGACGGAATCGGTTGCTGACGGCGCCGCCACGGGCGGGCACGTGCGGATCGGTGCGATACCAGCCGATGGTCGCCATGAAGTTGTAGCAGAGCAGGCCGATGCCGAGCTCGCCCATGTTGCGCAGCATTTGCTGGTAGCGGGCGATGTCGTCGTCGCGGCCGGGCTGGCCGAGCTTGATGCGCTGCATGTCGAACTGGTCGCCCTCGAGGCCGACGAGCTTGAGGCCGGCGTCGGCGAAGCGGTCGCGAATGGTGCGGAGCGCGTCGAGGTTGTCGGGCGCGGGCAGTCCGGTGAGGTCGGGCGCGCACTTGCAGATGGCGTGGGTGACGCCGACCTGGAGGGCGAGCCGCCACGAGCGGTCGGGGGTGGCGGGCAGGAAGTCGGCGAGGATCATGCGGCGACGGGTTGGTTGCCTTGCAACTGCGCGGAGCAGGCGGCGGCCGCGAGGAGGAGTTTTTCGCGGTGGGCCTTGGAGCGCTTGCCGGCAAAGTCATCCGCGAAGCCGACGATGGTGAACACGCCGACGATGGCGCCGCGCTGGCCGCGGACGGGCGCGGAGAGGGCGTGCACGCTGGGTTGATAGCCGCCGAAGTCGGCGCAGGCGCCGGTGCGCCGGCACTCGGCGATGCGCTTGTCGACGTCGGCGCGGGTCTGGTGGCCCCAGCACTCGGACGGGGCCCCGTCGAGGAGGCGGTTGCGCTCGGCGGCGGACAGCTCGCTGATGAGGGCCGCGCCGGAGGAGCCGAGCGCGAGGTGAAAGGTCGCGCCGACGCGCACGGACACGGCGGTCTCGCGGGGCGACTCGACGCGCGCGAGGGCGATGGCGCGGTCGTCCTGGCGCACGGAGAGTTTGGCGGCGAGGCCGGTGTCGGCGGCGAGCCGCGCGAGGTGAGGCCGCGCGGCCTCGATGAGGAACTCGTGGCTGGCGAGCGGCTGGAGCAGCGGCAGGAGGCCGAAGGACAATTCGTGGCGTCCACCGGGCGCGGCGCGCACCCAGTCCTCGGCCAGGAAGGTCTGGAGGATGCGGTAAACCGACGAGGTGGGGATGCCGAGCGAGAGGGCCAGCGCCTTGGTCGTGGTTTCCTCACGGCCCTCGGCGACCGCCTTGAGGACGGCAACGGCCTTTTTCAGGATGGGAACGGTGTGATCCGGCATGGCGGGAGGTTCGGGTTCGCGATCAAGCATGGCCGGATCGGCGTTGGGCTCAAGTTGGGTATTGGACACAATTTTTCATTAGCGAATTCACACTATGGCAAAGCCGGCGGCGACAAAGTCCGGTTTCAGCTCGCGGGCATGGCCGCGTGACAACGTGGTTGCGCGCCGATGGCTCCATCCAGGGCGGGTCGCGGGAGATGACCGTGCCTCGCCCGGCAGCCGGGAGCATCGACGGTCCGGAGCGTCGCAATACGCGCGGGGCGCCGGCGGGGAAGTTTATTCGATATCAGCGCCGGTGAGCTCGTCGTAGACCGCGCCCAGCGCGTCACGAAAGCGCGCGGTATTGGGCAGTTCCCAGTCGGCGTAGCCGGGCAGGCCGGTGCGGGCGAGGATCTGCACGCGGGGCTTGCGCACGACGATCTCGCTTTGCACGAGGTCGCGCAGGCGTTCGAGGAAATCGGCGAAGACGAGCAGGTCGCGTCGGTCGCCGGTGACGCCATGGGCGGCGTGGCCGTGGCCGTAGATGTAGATCGTGTCGCGCTCGTAACGGGAAGGCAGCTCGCGCAGGAGCCGGATCCACGCCTGCACGTCGGCACCGCCGGGGTGGTCGATCACGGGATACACGCGGTTGAAGACAAGGTCGCCAAGATGGACGACGTTGGCCTTTTGAAAATGCACGGTGGCGTCGCCGGCGGTGTGCGCGGGGCCGACGTGGCGGGCCTCGACGGTCTCGTCGCCGAGGTCGAGCCGCCAGGTGCGCTCGAAGAGCTCGGTGGCGTAGACTTGCTTGGCTAGGGTGAGATCGCGCTCGGCGCGGGCGCGTTGCAAGGCGGGCACGTAGGCGTGCGCGACGTGGCGGGCGGCGGCGGGCGCGAGCACGGGATTGCCGGCGGTGTGGTCGGGGTGGTGATGGGTGTTGATGAGCACGTCGAGCGCGCGGTCATCGCGTCCGGGTAGGCCTTGCAAAAAATCGCGCGCGGTGTCGGGGAACTGGCTGTCGACGGCGAGCAGGGCGTCGGGCGAGGCCAGCCAGCCGATGGTGCCGCCACGGGCGACGTAGGTGCCCACGCCGCGGCGCAGGGGCGTGAACCGGCCGGATTCATCGGGTCCGCCCGCCGGGGCCGCCGCGAGGCGGGGGCGAGTCAGCAGGCCGGCGCCCAGAAGGAGCGCGGAGCTGCGGATGAAATCACGGCGATGCATGGGCAAGGTATGAAACACCCAGACGGCCTAGGCCAAGTCTTACCTTGTTCAGGGGAGTGGGGTTGAGCCTCCCAGCGGTTTTGACGGCGGGGGCGAGTTGTGACGTGTTGGTTTCTCCCGTGAATTTCCCGTCCTCCCTGCGCGCACTCAACTCCCGCAACTATCGCCTCTTTTTCAGCGGCCAGAGCCTGTCGCTGGTGGGCAACTGGATGACGATCACGACGACCGCGTGGCTGGGCTACGAGTTGTCGGACAGCGCCTTCGTGCTGGGGCTGCTGGGTTTCGCCAGCCAGATACCGTCGCTGGTGCTCGCCCCGTTCACAGGCTTGCTGGGCGACCGGTTCGACCGGCGGGGGTTGCTCACGGGGCTGACGGTGCTGGCGATGCTGCAATCGCTGACACTCGCGGTGATCACCCACACCGGCGTAGTGACGGTGGGCTGGCTGCTGGCGCTGGCCGCGGTGCAGGGGTTGATCAACTCGGTGGAGTTTCCCACGCGGCAGTCGTTCGTCATCGAGATGATCGACGACCGCAAGGACCTGCCCAACGCCATCGGGCTCAACTCCAGCATGTTCAACCTCGCCCGCCTGCTGGGTCCGTCGCTGGCCGGCCTAGCGCTGGTGAAGCTGGGCGCGACGGCCTGCTACGCGATCGACACCGTGACCTACCTGCCGGTGATCGGTTGCTTTCTCGCGATGCGTCCGCGGCCGCGGGCGGCGCGCGTCGGGGCGGCGGGTTCGCCGCTGGCGCAGCTGCGCGCCGGCTGGAGCTACGCCGTGCGCACGCCGTCGGTGCGCGCGCCGTTGATCCTGGTGTCGACGACGGCGATGTTTGGCTTCGCCGGCAACATGCTCGCGCCGGTTTTCGCGCGCGACGTGTTCCACGGCGATGCCGGCACGCTCGGCTGGATGTTCGCCTCGGTCGGCGCGGGCGCGCTGGTCGCCGCGGTGGTGCTCAGCAACCTGCCGTCCGTCGCCAAACTCGCCCGCTGGATCACACGCGGCGCCGTGCTCATCGCCGTCGGCCTGATCGCCCTCGGCCTAAGCCCCAACCTGCCCTGCGCCCTCGCCGCCATGGGCGTGACCGGACTCGGCACGGTGTTCGCCATGGCCGGCAGCAACACGCTCATTCAGTCCTTCGTCGAGGACGACAAGCGCGGGCGTATCATGGGCCTGTTCGTCATGGCGATCAGCATGGGGCCGATCGGCAGCGCCATCATCGGCTACACCGCCGAGCACGCCGCCGGTCCGCGCTGGACGGTGATCGGCTGCTCGCTGCTGGTGGTCGCGGCGGCGTTGCGCTTTCGCCACGTCATGAAGACCCGCCCGACGGTGGCGTGAGCGCGCGGCCTGCGGTGGTGGAAGGTGGGCTTTAGAATGACCACGCCGCGCGCCCGGGGGAAGGGGCGGAGGGAAGGGGCCGGGGAGGAGGGGGCCGGGAGAGTTGGACGAGCGATGGTTTCGCTCAAGGGACGTCCGCCACCGGTTGACGCCGCGCAACAAGCGGCTTGCCTCCGACCATGTCTCGACTCTCGGCAGGCTACACCTTTCCCGCCCTTCAACTGCAGACCATTCACGGCGACGTCGTGGATGTGCCCGCCGGCGACGGCAGGTTCACCCATCTGCAGTTTCGCCGCTTCGCGGGATGCCCGATTTGCAACACGCACCTGCGGCCGTTCGCCCGCCGCGCGACCGAACTGGAGGCAGCCGGTATTCGAGAAGTGGTCTTCTTCCACTCGTCCGCGGAGGCGCTACGGCGGCACGACGACGGCCTGCCCTTCGCCCTCGTCGCCGACCCCCGCAAGGAATTCTACCGCCGCTTCGGCGTCGAGACCTCGCGGCTCGCCGTGCTGCATCCTCGCGCGTGGCTGGGCGGACTGCGGGGACTCTTCGCCACCAAGCCTGCCATCCGCATCGAGAACGGCCCGCTCGGCCTGCCCGCGGACATCCTCGTCGACAGCGGGGGGCGCGTGGCGGCGGTCAAATACGGCAAGCACGCCTACGACCAATGGAGCGTCGACGAGCTGCTTGTCTTGGTGGCGAACGCGCGGACCACCGCGGCGGTCTGATCGCGGACGGCATCCAACACGCGACATCCGCGAGCGCTGCGAACCGGCCAACTGTAACCGGCGCGGGCGCAATCGGCACAGTCACCACCGGCACGGTGCGACGTCGTTTTGTGCATGACGGCGCAAAGCCGTCGCCACTAGGTTGCGCGCGATGCCACCGGCCGCTCCAGACGTATCCTTCGGTCCGTTTTTCCGACTCGGCATCGAGCACATCTTCACCGGCTACGATCACCTGCTGTTCCTGCTCGCGCTGCTGTTGGTATGCACGCGCTGGCGCGAGCTGCTCGCCATCGTCACCTGCTTCACGGTCGGCCACACGGTGACGCTCGGCCTCGCCACCGCCGGACTGGTGAACCTGCCGCCACCGGTGGCCGAGCCGCTCATCGCATTCACCATCCTCTTCGTCGGCGTGGAGAATGTGTTGCGGCGGGGCACCTCCGGCTCCGCGCGCTGGGCGCCGACGCTGCTGTTTGGGCTCGTGCATGGTTTCGGCTTCGCCACGGTGCTGCGCGACCTCGGGGTCGGCCAGCAAGGAGGCGCGCTGGCGCGGCCGCTCTTCGCCTTCAACCTCGGCGTCGAATGCGGCCAGTTGCTCTTCGCCGCCATCGTGCTGCCACTGCTGTGGCGGGCGCGACGCCACCCCGCCTTCGTGCGCACGGGCGTGCCGGCTCTGTCGGCGCTGATCGCGTTGACGGGCTTCTATTGGTTGGTGGAACGGTTGTTGCTGGGCTGAGCCGCCCATGCCTCGTCGCCTGACCACGTTATTCGCCCGCAGTCCGCTGTGGCTGCTGATCGTCGCGTGGTTCTGCGCCAACAGCCCGCAGGAACTCACCCTGCATGTCTTTGAATGGGCCGGACAGGCCCGCCACTTCTCCCACCAAGCCTCGCTCCGCGCCGACGTCTCGCGACTGCTCGCCGGCAACCCGGAGCGTCCCGTGTGCATGATCGCCGAGCGCGCGCCCGACACCCCGGACAACCGCGCCGCGCCGCACGCCGAGCTGGTGGTCAACAAGCTCCTCTACACCATCGAGGCCCGCGACGCGCTGACCGCGCCGGACACAGGACCGACCCACACCGCCCGCGGTGCCCCGCCCCGCGCGACCGTCCGCGCGGACGACGTTCCCCACCCGCCCCCGAGAGCCTGACCCGCCGCCGGCGACGCGCGCCCACCCTGCGCCGCCCCGGCCAACCGTCGCTCCACCCATCGGACGATCCCGCGCGCCACCGGCTCCGCGCGAGTGATCACACCGTCGTTCGCCAGCCTCCGGGCCGCTTCGCGCGCCCATCCGTGTCATCATGCAACTCTCCACCCGCTTACTCTTCGCATTCGTTTCCACCGGCGGACTCCTCTCCGCCCAATCCACCGAAACCGCCGCGCCTTACGAGGCGCCGGCCCAAACGCTCGAGCCCGTCGTCGTCTACGGACGCTCGCTCGATCTCATCGGCGAGGCCTCCGCGGCTTCCGACGGCTTCGTCGGCAACACCGAGCTGGCCGCGCGCCCTTGGTTGCGTCGCGGCGAACTCCTCGAGGTCGTGCCCGGCGTCGTCATCACGCAGCACTCCGGCAGCGGCAAGGCCAACCAGTATTTCCTGCGCGGCTTCAATCTCGACCACGGCACCGACTTCGCGGTCACCGCCGACGGCATGCCCATCAACCTGCGCACCCACGGCCACGGCCAGGGCTACACCGACCTCAATTTTATCATCCCCGAGCTCGTCGAAGGCATCGCGTATCAAAAAGGTCCCTACCACGCCGCCAACGGCGACTTCGCAACCGCCGGCGCCGCGCAGTTCACCTTCGTCGACTCGCTGCCCGCCGGCCTGCTCAAGGTCGAATACGGCGAGGACAACCACGCCCGCCTCGTCGCCGCCGACTCGCTCGCCGCGTCCTCCGGCGGCGTCACCACCGTGGCATTGGAGGCCTCCTACTACGACGGCCCCTGGGTCAACCCCGAGAACGGCCGCCGCCTCAACGGCTTCGCCCGCCACGTCTGGGACTCCGGCGACGCCCGCCACGCCGTCACCGCCCTCGCCTACCACGGCGACTGGGACTCCACCGACCAGGTGCCGCTGCGCGCCATCGCCTCCGGCCTCATCGACCGCTTCGGCGCCATCGACCCCAGCGACGGCGGCGACAGCGACCGCGCCAGCCTCTCCTACGACGCCGGGTGGACCGCGCCCGACGCCCGCACCGCGCTCAACCTCCACGCGATCTACTACCGCATGGATCTGTATTCAAACTTCACCTACTTCCTCGACGACCCCGTCGACGGCGACCAGTTCAACCAGCGCGACGAACGCGGCGTCTTCGGCGGCTCCCTCGCCCGCACCTGGGACTCCGAACTCGGCGGTCGCCCGCTCGAGACCACCGTCGGCCTCCAGGCCCGCCACGACGTCATCGACGTCGGCCTGCACCGCACCGCCAACCGCGCCCGCCGCTCCACCGTGCGCACCGACCGCGTCAACGAAAGCAGCGTCGGCCTCCACGCCGAGTCCACCCTGCGCGTGAACGACTGGCTGCGCGTGCAGCCCGGCGCGCGGCTCGACGCCTACGCCTTCGACGTCGACAGCGACCTCGCCGCCAACTCCGGTCGCGAAACCGACGCCCTCCTCAGCCCCAAGCTCAACATCGTCCTCGGCCCCTGGGCCAGGACCGAATTCTACCTGAGCGCCGGGCAGGGTTTTCATAGCAACGACGCCCGCGGCACCACCATCACCGTCGATCCCGCCGACGGCGTCACCCCCGTCGCCAGGGTCGACCCGCTCGCCCGCGCGCGTGGCGTCGAGGTCGGCGTGCGCACCTCGGCCATTCCCGGCCTCGTCAGCACGCTCAGCGTCTGGGCGCTCGAGCTCGACTCCGAGCTGCTCTTCGTCGGCGACAGCGGCGCCACCGAGGCCAACGACAAGACCCGCCGCCACGGCGTCGAGTGGGCCAACTTTTACCATGCCAACGACTGGCTCGCCTTCGACGCCGACGTCTCCCTCACCCACGCCCGCTACGTCGACGACGCCGGCGGCGCGCCCAACATCGGTCGCCGCATCCCCGGCTCCATCGACACCGTGCTCACCGGCGGCGTCATCGTCGACCTGCCCGGCGGCTGGTTCGGCAGCCTGCGCGGCCGCTACTTCGGTCCCCAGCCGCTCATCGAGGACAATTCCGTCGAGGGCAAGTCGTCGCTCACCTTCAACGCCATGGTCGGCTGGAAAAACCGCGACTGGGAAGTCAGCCTCTCGGTGCTCAACCTCCTTGATCGCGACAACAACGACATCGTCTACTACTACGAGTCGCGGCTCCCCGGCGAAGGCGCGCCCGTGGCCGACCTGCACCTGCACCCCGCCGAGCCGCGCACCTTTCGCCTCGCGGTGACGCGACGCTTCTGAGCCAACCACGCAGCCGCGCGCAAACCCCGCCGCCGCCCCTCGCACCCGCGATCATTTTGATCGCGACCGGCGGGCGCGCGTGCGGTGATCGGCACCCGCCATGTTCTCCCCCGCGATCGAAAAACAACGCCGCCAACTCTACTCCGCCGCCGTCGAGGGCATGGAGGAGCGCGTCGAGACCGCCGCCACCGCGGAGGACATGCTCGCCGCGCTGCACTGGGGCATGGCCCTCGTCGAACGCGCCCACGACGAAACCCCGGCGAAAATCCGCCGCACCGTCGCCTGCCGCGCCGGTTGCGACCACTGCTGCACCACGCTGGTCGACGTGCAGGCCCACGAGGTTTTTTATGCCGCCGAGCACATCCAGCTGAATTACTCGCCCGAACGGCTCGCCTCCCTGATCGAACGCCTCGCCGCCCACCGCGCGCGCCACGAGGCACTCGGCCCCGACGCCGCCCGCGAGCGTCCCTGGACCAAGTGCGCCCTGCTCGGCGCCGACGGCCGCTGCACCATTTACGAGAGCCGCCCAGCGATCTGTCGCGTGCACCACACCACGGATGCGTCGGCCTGCGCGGCGTTCGCCACCGACCCCGAGGTCGACCTCGACGCCGTCTACGTGCCGCCGTTGCGCGCCCGCATGTTCGCAGTGATGGTCGGCATCGACGAGGCCATCGAAGCCGCCGGTTACGACGACCGCTCCTACGATTTCAACTCCGCGCTGCACGAGGCCCTGACCAACAGTCTCAGCCGCGCGCTCTGGATGCGAAAACTCCCCGCGTTTCCCGACGGCTGCCTGTCGGAGCGAGAGCAGGATTGAGCGCCGTTCTTCACCCGCCGCCTGAAACTATCCGCAAAGACATCACCGTAGGGTTGATTCCTAGGGTGATGTTGCCGGCGGAGCGAACGGGCACGCCGGTTACTTCAGCACATACCAGAGCTGCATGTTGCTGTCCGTGACAGCGCCTACCTCCACCTCACCGTGGCCCCGTCCCTCCATGTGCCCGCGATCAGCGACACTTCCGGCGTTGTTGGCAATCCCGCGTGATTGAGATAGAGTTCGCGAGCCAGCAGGTTGATGGTTCCGCGTCCCACCTCGTGCGTGCGCGCATCCATACCCGCGTGGCCGGTCAAGTGGCGCACCGGCACGGCGACGACCCCCGCTTCCCCCGGCACCCGGACTCCGATCTCCCGCAGCCAGCCCATGACGGCGGAATCCGTGGTCATCACGCACTCCGGTCGATAGCGGCGGAACCAGCGCACAAAATTGTCGCGCGAAGGCAGCACCTCCCAACCGGACACCAACGGGACCCTCATCTCGCGCGGCTGTTGCTCCCTCCATGCGAGGTAGCGGCCCGAAATGGTGTAACCGACGTTTGCGTCGAGCGCATGAGAAAACGCGAATCCGATTCGCCGGTAATCTCGCTTCTGCAACTCGGTCAGACAGGCGTTCATGCCCTCCATGTAATCCGTCGAGGTGCGATGCACCGGCAGGGTCGCCCGCGCGTGGAATCCAGCCGCAACCACCGTGAAATGCCGCCAGTCGCAGTCCGGATAATCTCGCTCCAAGCCTCCGCCAGGGAAGAGCACGACACCGCGAATGCCCCTTGCGCGCAGGATTCTCGTCAACTGGCCTCCAGTGGGTGGATGCCCGCCATGCACCGGAAACTCCTCGACCAAAAACCCAAGTTCATCCGCGCGCTCCACCAACCCCGCGTGCAAGTCGGAGTAGAACTCGTGCGGTTCCTTCCATGATCGGATGGGCTCGTCGAATTTTGTCAGAACCGCGATTACCTCCCGGGTTCGCTTGCGACGGGAAGCGACCAACGCCGCCACCAAGGGATTCGGCCTGTAGCCGGCAGTCTTCGCCAAAGCACGTATTTTCTCCCTCAACTCGGCGCTCACCTCCGAACTCCCGCGCAAGGCGAGCGACACGGACATGACGCTGCACCCGGCCATCCGGGCCACGTCTTTCATCGTAACCATTTTCGATTCGCTCCGCGGCTCTTTCATGGGCGGCCCGACTCCAGCGCGGATTCCCCGCGCCGCCAAGCAAACTTTATCATTAAAGCTTCGCGGCCTTCGCCAACCGCCATCCGTCGGACGTAGGGACGTTGCTTATGCCCCACCCCATTATTCCACCCGCCCTCCGCCTCCCGCTCCTGCTCGCGGGACTGGCGTTCACCGATCATCAGGCCTCCGCCACCACACTCACCAATCCCTCGCTGTTCGCCCCGAATTATTCAAGCAACGCCAAGGTCACCCAGTCGGCGGTCGGCGCGACCTCGGCCGCCACCCTCGACGCACTGACCGAATTCTGGGTCGTGCACGATTTCACCGGATTCGCAGACGGATCCAATGACCTCGCCTTCAGCTCCGGAGATATGCCCGGCATCCGGTTCGATTTCAGCGGAGGCATCCATCCGACCACCGGAAATGAGCTGACCAACACCACCTTCACGACCTCGGACGCGAGCGCCATTCGCATCCAGTCAAACACGACGACGGCCACGACCATCAGCGGCCTGATCGATTTCACCGGAGCCCAGGTAAACGCCGCCGCCTTCACCCTGGCGGGCAATCGCTTCGACCGTGTCGCGACCATCACCGTCTCCTTTCTCTCCAGGGACTCCGCCAATCCGACCGCGCTGTCCACCCAGACCTACGTCGGCACGGGTTCGCCCTCGACCAACGGCCTCTACTTCGGCTATGCGGCGGACCCCGGACGGGGTATCGGCGGCATCCTTATCGAGATCGAACTCAACTCCGGTTCCACCACCTCCATCTTCGGCCTCGACGACGTGGGCTTCTCACTAACCGATCCCCTTCTGTTCGAACCGGAGTATTCCACCAATCCCAAAATCACCTGGTCCGCCGCAACGGCGACTGCGGCCCCGGCCATCGACGCCCTCGACGGGTTTCGGGTCGTGCGCGATTTCACCGGATTCGCAGACGGATCCAACGACCTCTCCTTCAGCTCCAAGGATATGCCCGGCATCCGGTTCGAATTCAGCGGAGGCATCCATCCGACCACCGGAAATGAGCTGACCAACACCACCTTCACGACCTCGGGCGCGAGCGCCATTCGTATCCAGTCAAACACGACGACGGCCACGACCATCAGCGGTCTGATCGATTTCACCGGAGCCCCGGTAAACGCCGCCGCCTTCACCCTTGCGGGCAATCGTTTCGGCCGCGTGGCGACCATCAAAGTCACCTTCCGCTCCGAGGACTCGGCCAATCCGACCGTCCTCTCCACCCAGACCTACAACGGCACGGGCTCGACCTCGACCAACGGCCTCTACTTCGGCTATGCGGCGGCCCCCGGACGGGGCATCGGCGGCATCCTTATCGAGATCGAACTCAACTCCGGTTCCACCACCTCCATCTTCGGCCTCGACGACATGGGCTTCTCGCCCATGACCGCCCATCGCGTGCCTGTCACCGCCCGCTGGCGGGATGACGGGGCCTGGGCCGATTCGCCTTCCGTGATCACCAATCACAGCGACGACGGCGAGGCCGGCGCCCGCGTGGTGAGCCAGGGCTTCGCCCAACTGTTTCTCTCCCTGCCCGCGCTGGAAATTGGCGCGGTTTATCGCGTGCGCCTCGACGCCGAGCTGTCCGGCCAGATCGAGACCGTCTCCGTGCGTGTCCGCAAGCGCGCCCAACCCTACACGCTGTTCGGCTCCCGGGATTTTGTGAACGAGGACAACCAACTCGCGTCCGAACTCCAGTTGCGGACCCCCGCCTCGACGCAGGCCGATGAGTTTGGGCTCTATCTGGTAGTCACCGGGGCGGGCGTCCTCGACATCGCCCGGGCCACCCTCGAACGCCTGCCCGGCTTCGACATCCCCGAGGACCCGGTCGGGCCCCGCGGCCAGTTGCTGGCCAATCCCGGCTTCGCCTTGCTCGACGCCGGCTGGGCGCTCCAAAACGCCCATGTCGGGACCACTCCGTCCTCCGGCAACCACCTCTTGCTCGAGCCGCAGGCAGGCAGTCGCGCCGTCGCCCTCCAACTCGAACCGGTGACGCTCCGCATCGGGCAAAGCTACGAAATCGAAGTGGTCGGCCAGAACCTCGCCGGGCTGCAAACACGGCTGCGCGGCGCGGGGGGGGGACGATATACAGCTTCACGCTGGACGCCGGGCAGGACGGTCGCTGGACCACACGGTTCTCGCTCACTCCGCCCGACGCCGGGGTCCTCGAATTGAGCCGCTCCGCCGTCCTCGACATCTTCGCCACGTCCGGTTCGCCCGTCCTTGAACGCGTCGGCCTGCTGGAAGCTCCGGCGCATTTCCCACCCGACCTCCCCGTCCGGCTTCCCGAGGCTGCGGTGAGCTTTGCGGCGGCAGGGCTCCGGACACCCCGTGTCGTGAGCGGCACCCCGCTCACGCTGACAGTGCGGACCGACGGGGTGGATGCCGGGAGCCGCCTGCTGGTAAACATCCGCGACTGGGATCGCACCCTCGTCCGCCAGATCGATCGGACAGTCGGCACACTGCCCGACGGCACCTCCGGATTCGTCGCCGCCGGGGTGCAGCTCCCTCCCGGCTGGTTTGACACCGAGGTCGGCCTGCCCGATCACGGCGATACCCACGTCCATCTCATACCGGGAGAAATCGCGGTGCTGCCGCCGGTGGACGCGCCCGAGCCCGACGACGACGCCGAAGCCTGGGTGCTCGGACATCACCTCCAATACTGGCGGTCCGCGGGCCCCCATGAGCCGCGCGACTACAGCCTGGCTCCCGACGCGACGGAGACGCTCGCCGCCGCTCGCTCTCTCGGCCTGCAATCCACGCGTTTTCATCCGCCCATGACGACGAAGTGGTGGCACGTGGAGCCCGTGCGAGGAGAATGGAAGTTCTCCGACGAACTCATCGAAGCCCCACTCGACGCCGACATCAGCGTGCTCGGCACGTTGGACGGCACCCCCCGCTTCGCCAGCTCCGCCCCTCCGGCAAAATTGGCCGCGACCAAAGGCTGGCCGCTGAACTGGGCCGTGTATCCCGCCAAAAACCTCGCCGACTGGCGGACCTACGTGCGCACCACCGTCACCCGCTATCGCGACAGCGTGCGTGCCTGGGAAATCTGGAACGAACCCGACAGCCGCATGTTTCTCGGCCTGCCCGACGGCACCGACACGCCCGAGCGCGTTTACACCTCTCTGGTGAGCGCCGCCGCCGAGGAGATTCGCGCGATCGACCCCGCCATCATTATCGTGGCCGGATCCGTCACCGCCGGAGGCCAGGAGTTTCTGGTGCGGGCCATCCAGGACGAGGGGCTGCTGGACCATTGCGATGTCATCTCCTTCCACGGTTACGGTCGGGTCCGCGCCTCCGACCGCGGGGCCGACGCCTTCGCCAATCTCGTCGGCGCCATTCACCAAGCCGCCGGCCCCGGCCGCGAGGTCGTGATCTGGGACACCGAGGCGGCGATCGGCACGCTGCCCGAAGGCCGGGCCGGGCTCCGCATCGCGGAAACCGAGCTCAAGGGCATCCTCGCCCGTCGCGCCGCCGGCATCAACCGCCTCTATTTCTACAACGGCTTTCGGAGGGACGACCCCCTGCACGGCGACTTCCGCGTGCTCTGGGGTTACGACGACCGCCGGCCTCTCGCCATCCAGCCCCTGCTCGCGGCCTCCCAGTGGCTGCTCGCCGGCTCCGAGTTCGAAACCGCGCTCGTTGATGAGCCCGAAGGCGCGCACGTTTACGTTTTTCGGCACGCCGATGGCCGGCGCATCGCCGCCGGCTGGACCTCCGCCCCGTCCGGTTCGACTCAATATCAGCAAACCGGCCCCTTCGTTTCCGGTCGTATTTTCACCCAGACCGGCGCGGACACCGGCCGCTACGAGGGCGGGGTGCTGCCCCTGACCACTTCCGTCCGATACTTCGACCAAACCCCCTGAACCCCGCTCGGCAGTTCTCCGGGCCGTCAGACCTGCTTTATCATTAAAGTCCCGTCGTCTTTGCCCTCCGGCCTTCGCCCGACGTAGAGATAATGCCGCTCCCTCACCTTATGAAAACCTCAACCTCCTCCTCCCGATACATCCGCCTTCCGCTCCTGCTTGCGGGACTGGCGTTCGCCGGCCAGCAAACGTCCGCCCTCACCCTGACTGATCCCTCACTGTTCGCCCCGAATTATTCGAGCAACGCCAAGGTCACCCAATCGGCGGTCGGCGCGACCTCGGCCGCCACCCTCGACGCACTGACCGGATTCTGGGTCGTGCGGGATTTCACCGGCTTCACCAGCGGTTCGAACTCGATCGCTTTTACCTCCACTGATCTGCCCGGCATCCAGTTCAGCTTCAGCGGGTCGATCCAGCTCGACAACACCGGGAACGAAATCACCAACGCCACTTTCGCGACATCCGGGTCGAGCGCCATTCGGATCCAGGCCAACACGACAAATGCGGCGACGTTGACCGGTCTGATCGACTTCACGGGCGCCGGTGTGAACGCCGTGGCGTTCACCCTGGCCGGAAACCGCTTTGCCCGCGTGTCGGACATCACGGTGAATTTCCTCTCCGAAACGTCCACCGTCCTCTCGACCCAGACCTACACCGGCACCGGGTCGAGCTCCGCCATCGGCCTCTATTTTGGTTACGAGGCGCCTTCGAGTCAGACGATCGGAAGCATCTCGATCTCGGTGACGCTCGACAGCGGCTCGGAGACCGTGGTCCTGGGCCTCGACGATGTGGGTTTCTTCTCGACCATCCCCGAACCCTCCTCCGCCGCCATGCTGGTTGGCTCCGCGGGACTGTTGCTGGCGAGCATCCGTCGCCCACGGCGCTGACCAAACCGCGCCCCGACGCTCTCCCCTCAAGCCTGCTCATCCCCCCATGTCTTTGACCGCACAAAAACCGGTCGGCGGCCTTGCCGTCGATAAATGTCCGCTCCCTCGCGTCCCGCATTTACTCGTCCGCTCTTCCTGGCAGACGGTCAACATCGGCGATATCAGCCACACGCCGGGCCTGCTGCGGCTGCTGGAGACCCATCTCCCCGCAGCCCGGATCACGTTGCTCGCCCGAAATCTCGGACATGGCGTGAGCGCGGTGCTCCGCCACCACTTCCCCCGGGTCGAAATCATCGAGGAGCCTGAGACACCGGACGGACTTCCCGCCACGGCGGCCGGACAGCATGCCTGGGCCGCGGCCGACATGTTCATCCACGGCTCCGGTCCCTATGTCGTGGCGCGCGCCGAACTCTCGGCCTGGGCCGCGACCGGGAGACCCTACGGCATCTATGGCGTCTCTCTTGAGGAGTTTGACCCGGATTTGATCGCGCTCCTATCCGGGGCCGACTTCGTCTTTTGCCGAGACACCACCACGTTGCGGGCCGTCCGCGCCGCCGGTGTGCGCATGAACCCCTCCTCCTGCCTCGGCTTTGCTCCCGACGCCGCCTTCGCCGCCACCGACGCGGACGAACGGGCCGCCGACGCCTTTCTCGCCGCGCACAGACTCGAGCCCGGCAAGTTTATCTGCGTCGTCCCGAGGCTTCGCTACACCCCTTATCACCGGATTCATGATCGCCCCCCCACGCCTCGCGAGATGGAGCGCGCGGAGATCAGCGAAACCTACCGCGAACGTGACCACGACACGCTCCGCACCATCGTTTCCCGCTGGGTCCGCGACACCGGGCTCAAGGTGCTCGCCTGTCCTGAAATGACCTATCAGGTCGATCTTGCCCGGACAGAGCTCGTGGAACCGCTTGCGCCGGCGATCCGATCACATGTCGTGTGGCGCGACACCTACTGGCGCAACGACGAGGCCGCCGGCATTTACGCCCGCGCTTTCGCCGTTGTCAGCGTCGAGATGCACTCTCCCATTCTCGCCTTCGCAGCGGGCACCCCGGCCATTCATCTGCGCCAACCCAGTGACACCGTAAAGGGCCAGATGTGGAGGGACATCGGCCTGCCCGAGTGGATATTCGAGATCGACGACACCGACGGTCACGACATCGCTGATCTCCTGCTGCAAATGCACCACCACCCAGACCGAATCGCGGCCAAGCTGTCCTCCGCCCGAGCCCACGTAGCCCGGCTGCAGGCCCAATCGATGGAAATCGTAAGACATTATTGCGAAGCCTTCTCCTCGGCTGCCCGCTAAACTCATCCCCTTGCCCCCTGTGACCTCACTCCTTTCAGCCATGCCGGCCCGCCCCCGCCGGCTTTCGCCGCTTCTGTTTATTTTCGTCTGTTTTGCGGCCCCGTGCCTTGCCCAAGTCGCCCACCGCATCCCGTTCGCGACACCATGGCAGGACAACGGAGCGTGGGCCAACTCGCCCGCCAACATTTCCCGCCACACCGCCGAGGCCGGTGCCCGAGTGGAAAGCCAAGGCTTCGCCCAGATCTTCCTCCCCATGCCCGCGCTCGTCGAAGGCGCTATCTATCGCGTGCGCGTCACCGCCGATCTCGCCGGCCAGATCGAGACCGTTTCCGTGCGCGTGCGCAAACGGGTGCTGCCCTACACCTTGTTTGGCTCCCGCGATTACGTCACCCAGGACAATCGCATGGCGGCCGAACTCCAGTTTCGGACTCCCGCCTCGACGCAGTCCGGCGAGTTTGGGCTCTTCCTGATCGTCACCGGCACGGGCACGCTCGACGTCACCCGCACCACACTCGAGCGTCTGCCCGAATTTGACATCCCTGCGGACCCAGTCGGGCCACGCGGCCAGTTGCTCGCCAATCCGGATTTTGCGCTGCTCGACGCTGGCTGGGTTCTCGCGCAGGCTCGCATCGAATCCGATCACCAGTCCGGCGGGCGGCTAGTGCTCTCCCCGGAGCCGGGTAGCCCCGCCACCGCCGTTCAGATTGAGCCGGTTGCCTTGCGCCTCGGCCAAAGCTATCGCTTGGAAGTATCCGGCGAAAACCTTGCCGGTCTGCATGCGTCGCTGCGCGGCGCGAAACGCGAGACGATCCGCCGCTTCACGCTCGACGCCGGCGAAAACGGATTCTGGAGCACTCGGTTTTCCCTCACCCCGCCCGAATCGGGGCTTCTCGAGTTGAATCGTCCCGCCGTCCTGGGAATCACCTTCGCATCCGGCTCCGCCGTGCTGAAGCATGTCCGTCTGGTTGAGTCGCCGGACCATCAAGCGCGGTCCACCGTCGTGCCGCCCGCCGCCAACGTTAGCTTCGAAGTCGCAGGCCGGCGGGTGCCCCGCGTCGTGGGCGGCGATCCGCTTTCCCTTGCGGTGCGCACGTCCGGGATCGATGTCGGCACGCCTCTTTCCGTCCGCATTCGCGACTGGGACGGCACCGTCGTGCGGCAGGTTGACCGACCGGTCGGCCGACTTCCCGACGGCACGACGGGATTTGTCGTCACCGGCGTGCAACTGCCCCCCGGCTGGTTCGACACCGAAGTGGGGCCGCTCGACCGCAACTCACCCGCCGTGGCGACCGTGCCCGGCGAGATCGCCGTGCTACCGCCCATGACGGATGCGACTCCGTCCGACGCTTCCTCTTGGGTGCTCGGTCATCATCTCCAATATTGGCGAACCGAAGGATCGCAGGAACCCCGCCGCTACTTACTCGCCCCCGATTCGGACTCCACCTTGGAGGACGCGCGACGCTTGGGCGTGCAATCCGTGCGTTTCCACCCGCCCATGACGACAAAATGGTGGCAGGTAGAGCCCGTTCGGGGCCAATGGCGATTCACTGACGAACTCATCGACGCGCCCCTGGCCCACGGGATCAGCGTGCTCGGCATGCTGGACGGCACCCCCAGATTCGCCAGCTCGGCGCCCGCGCTCCAACTGGAAGCAAGCAAGGGCTGGCCGCGCAACTGGGCCGTGTATCCCGCCAAAAAACTCGACGACTGGCGCGCCTACGTGCGCACCACCGTCACCCGTTATCGCGATCGCGTGCGCGTTTGGGAAATCTGGAACGAACCCGACAGCCGCATGTTCCTCGGCATGCCCGACGGCGCAGGGGAGCACGACACGCCCGAGCGCGTTTACACCTCGCTGGTGCGCGCGGCGGCGGCGGAGATTCGCGCGATCGATCCCGGCATCAAAATCGTGGCGGGCTCGGTCACCGGAGGCGGTCTTAAGTTTCTCGTCCGGGCGATCCGGGACGAGGGACTGATGGAACATTGCGACGTGATTTCCTTCCACGGCTATGGTCGCGTGCGCGCCTCCGACCGCGGGGCCGGCGCCTTCGCCGACATCGTTGGAGCCATCAACCGGGCCGCCGGGAGAAAGGTCGAGATATGGGACACCGAGGCCGCGCTCGGCACCATGCCCGAAGGCCGCGCCGGACTCCGTATCGCGGAGACCGAGCTCAAGGGCATCCTCGCCCGGCGCGCCGCCGGCATCAACCGCCTCTATTTCTACAACGGCTTCCGGAGGGACGACCCCCTGCACGGCGACTTCCGCGTGCTCTGGGGCTACGACGACCGTCGGCCCCTCGCCATCCAGCCCCTGCTCGCGGCCTCCCAGTGGCTGCTCGCCGGCACCGAGTTCGAAACCGCACTCGTCGACGAACCCGAAGGCGCCCACCTTTACGTTTTTCGCCGCGCCGACGGCCGGCGCGTCGCCGCCGGCTGGACCTCGTCGCCATCCGGGGCGACCCGGCACCAGGCCGGGTCGTCGTTCCGCTCCGGCCGCATCTTCACCCAAACCGGGGCCGACGCCGGACGGTATGAAGACGGCGTGCTGCCGCTCGTCTCCTCGGTCCGCTACTTCGTCTTGCCCTGACCGCTCTCCGTCTGCCCCCCATTCCCTCCACCCCAATTGCCCATGAACCCCCGGCCCTACTCTCTCCCTCGCCACGGCTTCACTTTGGTCGAACTGCTCACGGTCATCGCCATCGTGGGCATCCTGGCGTCGATCATCATCGTCTCGATTGGCAAGGTTCGCGCCTCGGCCCGTGACACCCGTTGCCTGAGCAACCTTCGGCAAATCGGCATACTGTTTACCCTGTATCGGGCGGACAACGACAACCGCCTGCCGGTGGACATCCAAGTGGATCAAGCCACCAACGCGACCAGGACTTGGGACAACTATCTGAAGGATTACCTACAGAACAGCTCTACCGGAGCGCGTGCAGCAGACGTCTTCGGGTGTCCGTCGGTTGTGCCGGATGCCAACACGCTCTCAGTCCAGTCGTCCTATGGCATCAACTACCATCTGGGATCCAACCAGACTCCGAGACTCAAGATCCCCTTTACATCCATCGCGCGGCCAAGCGAAACGTTCCTCGTCACCGACTCCGATGATCGCGCGTTCAGGCGCGATTCGCAAAGTCTGATGCAAAACGGAAACAGTCGCTACGATATCCCTCCCGTCGAGCGCCATTCACGTCGCTTCAACATGCTCTATGCCGACGGTTCGGTGCGCATCCTCAATTTCAACGCCATGCCGTGGGGTGCCACCCATTCCGGAACCGAACCGCCTTGGGGGCCCGGCTCCTGAACGCCACGGCTTTATTTGCCCGCCGTTTTTCCATTGATCCTCATTCGTCGTCGCCACGTCCCTTCGCCCTCCTCTTCCCCCGCGCCCTTGCCCGAGGTCGCCTCGCGTCACCTCGCCGCATCACGCTTCGCCTTGCTCAAACAAGGCCCATGGCAGGTGTTTTTCCACTACGGCCAGATCAACCGCTCCCACTCGCAGGCCGAGGCGCTCAACTGGTCGGCCACCCTCGACGGCATCGACGTCGCGCACGACCCCGGCACCGTCGGCTACGGCTCCCCGCTCTCCAACGGCTACTACCGTCGCGGCCTCTGCCACAACGTCCCGCTCATCGACGGCGAAGGCCAAATGCCATGGAAACCCGGCGCGCTCACGACCTTCGACGCCGAACGCGCCGTCATGACCGGCGATCAGCCCGACTACCGCCCCGGCGCCTCCGCGCGGCGCACCCTGCGCATCGAGGGCGACGACCTCATCGATGAGGTCGTCGTCACCTGCACAGATCCGCACCGCGCGGACGCCCGCCTTGGTCTCGCGCTCCATCTGCAAGGCCGGGCCATCCTGCCCGCCGCGTTCACGCCCACCGCCGACTTCGCCGTCAGCCGCACCGAACCCTTCCGCCATTGGCTCGACGTGCGCTCGGCGACTTTCGAAAACCACGCGGAGATCGAGGTCGAACTCTCGGGAGGACCCCGCCTGCTCGTGCGGTTCTCCACTCCCGGACGCTTCATCCTCCACCAAGGCTCCTCGCCCGACTTCCCGCCCGCCCGCCGCGGCGTCCGCACCGGCGTCGGCCCGATGGCGTGATGCAACATCGCCGGCAACCCCGCGTAGGAGTGTTCCAGCCGCCAGCCGGCGGCGGTGCTGACAGAACACGAGGATTCGGGGCACGGCATTTCTGAGTCGGACGACATACGCACAGCCTCCGCCGAAAATCCCTCCGTGTCTAGAGGCGGCCACACATGCCGCCACGATGCAAATTGCCATGGTTCGATTGCCTTGTTTGGCCACCCGCATCCACTGTGCGTCACCCTCGGACAATTTTGGGATACACCATGAGCTCCACCGGTCTTCATCCTCAGGTTCGCATCGGTCACGTGCATCTGCGCGTCGCCGACCTTGAACGTTCACTGCAATTTTATTGCGGAGTGCTCGGCTTCGAGCTGACGCAGCGCTACGGCACGCAGGCGGCGTTCATCTCCGCAGGAGGCTACCACCATCACATCGGCCTGAACACGTGGGAGAGTCTTGGCGGCAACCCGCCCCCGCCCGGCAGCACCGGACTGTATCATCTGGCGATTCTCTACCCCGACCGCCCCAGCCTAGTGGACTCCTACCGGCGGCTACACAACGCTAACATCCGTCTCGACGGCGCCGCCGATCATGGTGTGAGCGAGGCGCTCTACCTTCGCGACCCCGATGGCAACGGCGTGGAACTCTACCGGGACCGCCCCGAAAACGAATGGCCCCGCCGCCCCGACGGGACCCTCAACATGACCACCGACCCGCTCGACCTGCGCGACCTGTTGTCGACGTTGGAAGATTAAAATCCCACAACGGCTCGCCCGCTACTCAAGTTCACCCGCAGCCGGCTGCGTGTCCTTCAGCGCCACGCCACTGACGCCGAGGCGCGCGGACTCGATGAGCAGGTGCGCGAGCTTTCGCGCCGCCAACGCCGGCGGCAGACCCTCGGGGCGGATGTTCGACACGCAGTTGCGATCAGCATCGGTGCAGGCGGTGTTCGGCCGGTGCGTCAGGTAGGCGCCGAGACTGTCCGGCATGCCGAGTCCCGGCCGCTCGCCGAGCAACATCAGCGCGTGCCGCGCCCCCAGCAGCTCGCCGACCTCGTCCTGCAACTTAACGCGACCAAATGGCGCGAGCAGGATCGGAAACAGCGTCCAGCCGGCCGCGGCCAGCAGCCCGGCGAGCAACGTCACCGTCTCCACCGCGTGACGCTCCGCGGCCTGCGCCGCGAGCCCGTCGGACACGATGATGACCAGATCGCGCCGCCCCCACTGCGCCGCCTTCGCGGACAGCTCCGCGCGAGACTCGTCGGACAACCGCCGCCCCAGATCGGGCCGCACCAGATAGGTCTTCTTGTCGCCGACTGCCGTCGTGATCGCCGCGGTCTCAGAGCCTCCCGCGGCCAGCCGCCCCGCCAAGCCCTCGGCATCAAACGGCGCCATCACCGCGTCCCGCGCCCGCGCATGCGACAGACGAAAATCCAGCACCGTATCCGTCCGTTGACTACCGCCCGAGCGCCCCAGCGCGATCCGCGCCGAGGTGTAGCGGCGCAGCGTCGCCCAAGGATCACGGCCGGCGGGCGCTTCGGACGCCAACGGCGTCAGAGGTTGGTCACTTGAATCGTCCATCGCTGAGCAGGGCATGTTTTACTCCGACCGGCAGCAGGCGGCGGCCTTCGGACGCGATGCGCATTTTTTCGAGCCACACCTCGAACTCGGGGGCGGGTTTCAGGCCGAGGACCTGGCGCAGGTAGTGGCTGTCGTGGAAGCTGGTGCTCTGGTAGCCGAGCATGATGTCGTCGGTGCCGGGGATACCCATGATGAAGTTGCAGCCGGCGACACCGAGCAGCGTGAGCAGGTTGTCCATGTCGTCCTGGTCGGCCTCGGCGTGGTTGGTGTAGCACACGTCGACGCCCATCGGCAGGCCGAGGAGCTTGCCGCAGCAGTGGTCCTCGAGGCCGGCGCGGATGATCTGCTTGCCGTCATAAAGATACTCGGGGCCGATGAAGCCGACCACGGTGTTGACGAGCAGCGGCTTGAACGGACGCGCGACCGCGTAGGCGCGCACCTCGCAGGTCTGCTGGTCGAGACCGTGGTGCGCGCCGGCCGAGAGGCACGAGCCCTGGCCGGTCTCGAAATACATGACGTTGTCACCGACGGTGCCGCGCTTGAGCGACAACGCGGCCGCGCGGGCCACGGCGAGCAGATCGAGCTTGATGCCGAAGCTTTTGTTGGCGGCCTCGGTGCCGGCGATGGATTGAAAGACGAGATCGACCGGCGCGCCCCGCGCCATGCAATCGATCGCGGTGGTGACGTGCGCGAGGATGCAGGACTGCGTGGGGATCTCGTAACGGCGGACGAGCTCGTCGATCAACCGCAGCAACGTCTCCATGGCGGCGGCGCTGTCGGTGGCGGGGTTGATGCCGATGACCGCGTCGCCGCAACCGTAGAGCAACCCGTCGAGGATCGACGCGGCGATGCCCTGCGGATCGTCCGTCGGATGGTTCGGCTGCAGACGGACGGAGAGGCGCCCCGGCAAACCGATGGTCGAGCGAAAGGCGGTGACGACGCGGCACTTCTTGCCCACGAGCACGAGGTCCTGGTTGCTCATGAGCTTCGACACCGCGGCGACCATCTCGGACGTGAGTCCGGGCGAGAGCGCGGTCAGCACCTCGGCGTCGGTCTCGTAGCGCAGCAGCCAGTCGCGGAACTGCCCGACCGTCAGACCGGCGACGGGCGCGAACGCGGCGCGGTCGTGCGTGTCGATGATCAGCCGCGTGATCTCGTCCTGCTCGTAAGGAATCAGCAGGTCCTCGAGGAAGCGCGTGAGCGGCACGTCGGCGAGGCAGAGCTGGGCGGCGACGCGTTCCTCGGCGGAAGCCGCGGCGACACCGGCGAGCACGTCGCCGGAGCGATGCGGCGTGGCCTTGGCCATGAGCTCCTTGAGCGTGGCGAAGGAGTGCCGGGTCTTGCCGATGGTCGTCGCGAAGCTCATGTGGACGGAGTCTTAACGCAAAGGCGCGAAGACGCAAAGATCTGAAGACCGTAGCGCAGGCTTCCAGCCTGCCGTCGAAATAGGAATGCAGGCTGGAAGCCTGCGCTACTCAACTTTGCGTCCTGGCGTCTTTGCGTTAAAAATATGCGCATCGTCGAGGTGTTGTTGATCAGACCTCAGGCGAATTTTGCCAAGTAGTCGTCGGCGAGATTCAGCGTGTCGTCGGTGAATTGCGGGCCCATGGCCTGGGCCTGCGCGGTGTCGGCGTGCGAGCCGACCCATGCGACGAGCAGCAGGCGGCGCAGCATGATGAAGGTGGGGATCTCCGCGATCTCCTGCTTGGAGAGTTTGCGCAGGGCGGTGTAGCCGCGCAGCCACGCGTCGATGTAGGCCTGCAGGTCGGGATGCGTCTCGATGAAGCTGAGCGCGGCGGCGAGGTCGTAGATGAACCACGAGTGTCCGCAGTCGTCGAAGTCGATGACGGCAACCTGCCCCTCGTGCACGAGCAGGTTGGCGGCACGCAGGTCGGCGTGGATGAGGCCGAAGCGTTCGCGTCCGTAGCCGATGGCGTCGACGCGGCGGCGGATCACGGGGAGGAGCTTGGCGAGCTTGCGCTGTTTGGCGGGCGTCATGCCGAGGCCTTCCTGCCAGCGTCCCCAGTGGGGCTTGTCGCCGATCATGGTCTCGAAGTCCCAGCGTTCACGCAGCACGGGGTGCGGTGGCTTCCACGCGGCGGCGTGCAAGTGGAGACGCGCGGTCACGCCACCAAGCAGCTCGAAGGCCGCGAGGCGGTTGGTGTCGTCGGGTTCGGTGCCTTCGACAAACGTCATGAGCACGCAGTGGCGCGGCTCGGGCACGGCGGGGTGCCAGACGTATTGAATGGCCTCGCCGTCGCGACCGGGCACGGGCTCGGCAATCACGATGGACGTGTCGCGCTTGAGCGCGTGCAACCAAGAGAGCTCGGTGAGGATGTTGATGCGCGGGTGGTAGCCGGGACGGTTGATGCGCAGCACGCGGCGCGGACCCGAGGGCGGCGTGATCAGGTAGGTCGCGTTCTCCGAGTAGTTGAGCAGACGCACACCGGAGTCCGGCGACAGGTCGAAGAGCGGCAACGCCTGGCGGACGAGTTTCTCGATGCGCGCCAGCTGCTGCTTGGTGGAGAGGGCGGCGAACGCGGCGGGGGTAATGGCGGCGACGGCGGACATGACTCTGGCTTAAAAACTGGAGGCCGCGGCGGCGATGCCGTCGGCGGTGCGTTCGAGGATTTCGTCGCACTCGGCGGCGGTGAGCAGGAGGCCGGGCTTGAACTGCAGCACGCGCGGATCGAGCTGCGAGAAGATCGCCCAGATGCCCTTGGCGTAGAGTTCACGCATGACGTGCTTGGCGCCCTCGGGGTGACCGTTGAACTCGAGCCCGAAGATCACGCCGCGCTGGCGGATGCCGGTGAAGAAGCTGTGCTTCGTAATGATTTCTTCGAGACCGGCACGGAGCTTCACCGCGATACGGTCGACATTGGTGATGGTCTCGGGGCGCAGGGTGATTTCGAGCGTCTTGAGCGCGGCCACGCAACCGAGCTCGGAGCCACCGAAGGTCGAGATGTGGCCCCAGCCGTCTTCGTTGAGCCAGCCGCCGCCGGCCTCGTTGGTGATGACCGCGCCGATCGGATAGAGTCCCCCGGAGAGACCCTTTCCGGTGACGATGATATCGGGCTGCACGCCGTAGCTGGTGATGCCCCAGAGGTTGCCGGAGCCACAGCGCATGAGACCGGTCTGGACTTCGTCGGCGACGTAGAGGGAACCGTATTTCTCGCAGAGTTTTTTAACACCTTGCAGGTAGCCCTCGGCCGGCAACGGAAAGCCGTAGGTCGCGGGGATGGTCTCCATGATGACGCAGGCGGCGTCGCCGGGAGACAGGGCGACCTCGAGCGCGGCCAGGTCATTGAAGGGGACCTTCACAAACTCATCGGGACGACCACCGCTCATGAACTGGTCGGCGTAGCGACCGTCGGCGGTGCCGAGCGCGAGACCGGTGTGGCCGTGGTAGGCGCGGATGACGGAAACGATCTTCTTGCGCTTGGTCGCGTAGCGCGCGCACTTGAGGCCAATGTCGATGGCCTCGCCGCCGCCACTGGAGAATACCGCGTAGCGCATGTTAGGCGTCGCTGTTTGCACAAGCTTCTTGGCGAGCGCGGCGCGGCCGATGGCGGGGAAGTGATGGTTGCCTACATCGAAGTGATCGAGGGCCTCCTTCAGCTCGGCGATGATCTCGGGGTTGCGGTGGCCGAGGTTGTAGGTGCCGCCGTTGAGATGCAGGTCGATCAGGCGATGGCCCGACATGTCGTGCAGGAAGTAGCGCTCGCGTTTGCCGATGACGAGCGGCGTGCCTCGCGCGGCCCAGGCGTGGACCTTGTCGGGATTCCAGTAGGAGGCGCTGTCGGCGAGGACATCGGCCTTTGTTGCGTTAACGAGCGAATCGATGAGGGCGGACATAACAGTGACGGGGGTTTGAAAAAGGCGCGCGGTCAGGACGCGATGGCGGCGAGTGTCTCGTCGGCGGTCAGGACCTGACAGTAGATGTTGTTGATGATGGTGAGTTCCTGGCGGTGGAGATCGTCGGTGGCGGCGGCGCAGGCGTCGTCGACCACGATCACGTTGAAGCTTTCGTCGGCCAGGGAGCGCACGGTGCAGGCCACGCACTGGTCGGTGAAGATGCCAACGGCAACGACGTTGCGGACGCGGAGGTTGTTGAGAATGAGGCGGAGGTTGGTGCCGGTGAGCGCGCTGTCGGTGGTCTTGGTGACGACGATCTCGTGCGGCAGCGGCGCGATCTGCTCCAACACCTGCGACTCGGGAGCGTGCAGCGGGAGGTTGATGTTGTTGAAGCCGGGACGCGCCTGACTGAGCGAGCGGTCGCGGCCGTCGGGCGTGAGGCTGGCGATGCGGGCGTAGATGACGTCGCTGCCGATCTCTCGGAAACGAGCGATGAGACGCTCGGTGGCGGGCAGCACGATGTTCTTCAGGCGCGAGCGAAACGGTGCCCAGCGTTCCCACTCGGCGACGTCAGAGGGCTTCGCATCCGTCGCCGGAGGAGGCGGCAGGTAGCAGGCCTGCAGGTCGATCACGAGGAGGGCGGTCTCCTTCGGATCGAGCACGATGTCGGGGAGCGAGTCCCCGTCCATGGTCTCGTAGTAGAAGGACCGATACGCGTTGCGCCAGCCGGTGCTCATGATCGAACGTTCTCAGGCGGTGAGGGCTGCGGGCGACTCGGGCAGGATCTGGCCGCCGTCGACAGTGATGGTTTGGCCGGTGATGTAGCCGGCCTCGGCGGAGGCGAGGAAGGCGGCGGCGTGGCCGATGTCCTCGACGGTGCCGAGCTTGCCGAGCGGCACGCAGGCGGCGGTGGAGTTGATGTATTCCTCGCCCATGCCGACGAGGGCTTCGGTGAGGATGTTTCCGGGCAACACGGCGTTGATGGTAATGCCGTCCTTGGCGAGCTCGATGGCGGCGGTGCGGATGAAGCCGAGTTGGGCGGCCTTGGTGGCGCCGTAGTGCGACCAGCCGGGGAAACCGGTGGTCGGGCCGGTGATGGACGAGGTGACGACGACGCGCGGCGCGGCGCTCTTCTTGAGCTCGGGCAACGCGGCCTGCACGCAGAGCATCATGCTGCGGACGTTGGTGACAAAGAGCCCGTCCCACGCCTCGTCGGTCATGTCGGCGAGCTTGCAGGCGGGGAAGGCGCCGGCGTTGGCGCACAGGACGTCGAGTCCGCCGTGGAGTTCGACGGCCTTGGCGACCATGGCGGCGACTTCGGCGCGGCTGGAGACGTCGGCTTTGAAGAAGGCGGCGGTGCCGCCGGCCGCGACGAGCTCGGCCACGGTGGCTTCGCCCTCGGCGGGTGTGCGGGCCACCACGAGGACCTTGGCGCCGTGCGACGCGAAGACGCGGGCGATGCCCTTGCCGATTCCCTTGCTGCCACCGGTGACGATGACGGACTTGTTTTTTAGCGATGCACTCATGTCAGGGTTTTATGGATACGTTCTCGGCTCAGTGTCCGCCGGCGGCCGCCGTGGCGCGGCGGGACTTGCGGGTGCTCCACTTGACGATGCCGAAGAGGACGAGCACGAGGATGATGGCGAAGAGGACGTTGAGCACGCCGACCGCCGGCACCATGGGCTGGTAGCCGCTGGTCATGCGGGCATAGAGCCACTCGGGCAGCGCGCTGTCGGCGCCGGTGGTGAATAGCGAGAGCGCGAAGTTGCCCCACGAGAGCAGCACGGCGAAACACGTCGCGCTGATCATACCGGGCAGCAGGAGCGGGATCGTGATCTTGCGCAGGATTTGCCAGCGGGTCGCGCCCATGTCGCGCGCGGCTTCTTCGAGGGATTCGTCGAGACCGTAGGCCTGGATCGAAATGATCAGCGTGGTGATCGGCGCGATCCACACGGTGTGCGCGATGGCCGCGGTCCACCAGCTGGTCGTGACGTCGAGGAAGTTGAACCACATGAGCAGCGCGAGACCGAGGACCGACTGCGGGAAGAACAACGGCAGCAGCACGAGGCGCTGGAAGGTCTTGCGGCCTTTCCAACGGTAGCGGGCGTAGGCGAGCGCGGAGAAGAAGCCGATGGTGACCGACGCCAACGCGGTGACGACACCGATGCGCAGGCTGACGCTCACGAAGTCGTGCACCTGCGGCGAGGTGAGCGCGTCCTCATACCATTTGAAGGTGATCTGCTCCTGCGGATACGGGAACGAAAAGAAGCGGCGCTTGGAGAGGGAGGCGACGATGATGCAAAAGACCGGGAAGTAGAACACGAGCAGCACGAGGCCCGCGTAGAGGCTGAAACCGGCTTTCTGGGTGCGTGAGACGATCATGGCGGCGGTTTATTCGGAGGGCTTTTTGCCGAGCAGCTTCTCCAGGTCGAAGCGGGCGAGCGCGAGGAACACGACGATGGTGGTCAGCACGATGAAGAGCGTCGAAAGCGCCGAGCCGAGCGGCCAGTTTTGCGCGTAGGTGAACTCGGACTCGATGTCGGAGGCGATGGTGACGACCTTTTGTCCGCCGAGGATCTTGGCCTCGGAGATCGCGCCGACCGAAAGCACAAAGACCAGCAGCGAGCCGATCATGACGCCCGGCATGGAGAGCGGCAGGTCGATCTTGCGAAACACCTGCCAGCGGCTCGCGCCGAGGTCGAAGGCGGCCTCGCGGACCTGGTCGGGCACCATGTTCACACCGAGCACCAGGGGGAAGAGCATGAACGGCAGGTAGACGTAGCACATGCCGAGCACGATCACCGGCACGTTGTAGAGCAGGGAGTCGATCTGCAGGCCGAACCACGTCTCGAGCAGGCCGCCGACGACGCCTTTTTTCATGAAGCCGATGACCCAGCCGAACAGTCGGATGTTTTCGGATACAAAGAGCGAGGTCGCGATCGCGTAGGTGATGAAGGCCGTGCCGCTGCGGAAGATCTTGGCCATGGCGAACGCCAGCGGATAACAGACCGCGAGCAGGATCACCACGGTGACCGCGGCGAGGCCGAGCGACCACATGATGGACTTGAAATAGGTCTGCTCAAAAATGGTGCGGTAGTTCTCCAGCGTGGGCGCCTGCAGCAGCTCGAAGGTTTTTGGCGGCATCAGGCCGAACCACACCACGCAGAGCAGCGGGGCGACGAAGCCGAAGAGCATGAGCAGCGCGAACGGAGAGGCGGACAACGCGCCCACGAGGCCGGGGCCGAAGCTGAATTTTTTCTTGGGCTGCTTGTCGCTCATGACTCGAGGATCTGGCTGTCGGCGAGTTCCCAGCCGAGCAGGGCCTCGCCCGAGGCGCGCTCCTCGCGGAGGCGCTCGACGGTGAGGGTGCAGCCGGGGACGACCTCGACGTGATACTGGATGCGGGAGCCGAGTGAGAACTCGTTGAGAATCTTCACGGGCACGGCGTTGCCGGCGGTCTCGCCCTCCTTGAGGAAGCGGAGCGACTCTGGGCGGATGAGGAGCTTGCGGGCGGCGCCGGGCTCAAGCGGCGCGGGCAGGTTGAGCGGGTAGGTCTTGCGGCCGGTGTCCCAGTTGGCGGTGGCGCCGCCGGCGGCGGTGATGTCGAG
This sequence comes from Verrucomicrobiota bacterium, assembly GCA_030601755.1. Classification (GTDB taxonomy): domain Bacteria; phylum Verrucomicrobiota; class Verrucomicrobiia; order Opitutales; family Opitutaceae; genus JAUWBF01. The sequence goes on from JAUWBF010000004.1 coordinate 61,074, forward strand.
CAGGTTGACCTCGCCCATGAACTCGGCGACGAAGGCGTTTTTCGGCGCGGCGTAGATCTCGTCAGGACGGCCGATCTGCTCGATGACGCCGGCGCGGAGGATGGCGACGCGGTCGCTCATGACCATGGCCTCCTCCAGCGAATGGGTGACGTAGCAGAAGGTTTTTTTGGTGCTGCGCTGGATGTCCTTGAGCTCCTTCTGGAGCATTTTGCGCAGGCGGGCGTCGAGGGCGGAAAGCGGCTCGTCGAAGAAGAGGATGTCCGGGTCGTAGGCGAGCGCGCGGGCCAGGGCCACGCGCTGGCGCTCGCCGCCGGAACACTGGGTGACGTTTTTGTTGTAGTAACGATTCGGGTCGAGATGGAGGAGCTTGAGCAGCTCCCAGGCGCGGGTGCGGCGCTCGCTTTCGCCTGCACCACGGATGGTCAGGGGGAACTCGACGTTCTTGCCCACGGTCATGTGCGGGAAGAGCGCGAGCGACTGGAAGACCATGCACGTAGGGCGCTTGTTGGGCGGCAGGTCGTTGACGGTTTGCCCTCGGATTTTCAGCGCGCCCTCGGTGGGTTTCTCCATGCCGACGAGCATGCGCAGGAGCGTGGTCTTGCCGCTGCCACTGGGGCCGACGAGGGTGAAAAATTCGCCGTCGGCGATCTGGAAGCTGACGTCGTTGACGGCGGTGAATTTGCCAAAGCGTTTGGTGACGCCGGCCACCTCGAGGATGGGTGCTGCGGATTCGTCCATTGGGTCCGTTGTGTCGATATGCGGGCGCAGGCAGGCAGTGGCCGCGGACCGGGCGCCCGGCACGGTCCGCGGATTGACAAAAGCAGGCGTGATGCCGGCCGGAGGATCAGCCCTCGCGGGTGCGCTTGGCCTCGTTGTAGATCGAGGTGAGCAGGTCGTTGTCCGGCACAACCTGGTAGTCGACGCTGCGGTTCATCTGATCTTCGAGAGTGTCCCAGTGGAAGCTGTTGAGCTCGTCCTTCTTGAATTTGTTGAACACTTCGGGCTGCGACATCTGGGTGACCGGATTGTGCGAGGCCTCGGCCATGGCGACGGTGTGGCAGATGTCGGGGCGCTGCACGTATTCGAGGAAGTCCTCGGCGAGCGGGCTGACGTCGGGGTTGTTGACCACGGAGGTGAGTTCGAACCACTGGAGCGAACCCTTGCCGCCCTCGAGCGGGCCGCGGCGGGGGCTGATGTGGTGGACCTCGTTGAAGCCTTCGAAGCGGGCGACCGAGCAGGTGTAGATGCCGCCGGAGTAGATGGCGTCGATCTCGCCGTTGATGAGGGCCTGGTTGAGCTGGGCGGGATCGCCACTGATCATGGCGGCGTTGGCGAAGAGGGTCTGGGCGGTCTGCTTGAACTTTTCGACCTCCTCGGGCGTGTGCTCCTTGTAGGGCGAGAAGCCGGCGGTGATGCACATGTGCATGACGTTCCAGTTGTCCCAGGCGAGCAGGCCGTATTTGCCCTTCATCTTCGGGTCGAGGAACATGGGCAGGCCCTGGTCCTCGGCCATGTCGACGGAGATCTTCTTGGTGTTGACCACGAAATTCATCGGGCCGAAGCGCTGCATCATGCCGATGAGTTCCTTGCCGTCGGGCGAGAGGGCGAACGGGTTGATGCCCATCTCCTTGTTGTAGAACATGGGCATCATCTTCTCGATGTAGGGCATGAAGCGCTCCATGCTGATGGGCTTGATGAGGCCCTCTCCCCACATCTGCTGACGGGCCCAGCATTGGTTGAGGTTGATGAGGTCCCAGACCTTGATCTCACCGGCGCGGAGCTTGTTGATCATGCTCGGGTCATCGGTGCCGGACTCGGCTTTAAGTGAGAGTCCCTTGTGCATCTTGCGGAAGGGATTGAGGACGTTGTCGGAGTTGTAACCTTCCCAACAGAGGATGTTCAGTTCCTTGTCCCGGCCGGCGGCCCAGGCCAGGTTCGGGACGGAGGAGAAGGCAAGTCCGGCGGCGGCGGCGCCCGCGAGCTTCATGAAGTCGCGGCGGCTGAAGTTATGCGTTGTTTTCATGTTTGGATAAAGGAACCGCCGGAGTTTCAGCAGGCACGATACCAGCTGATTTCCGCCTCCACCTATCCTTCCAATAGATGCCATCTATACTTAACCACAGCGTCGAACTACGCCATCTGCTCTACTTCCAGGCGGTGGCCGAGCACGGGAGCTTCACCCGCGCCGCCTCGGTGATCGGGCTGCGCCAGCCGACGCTTTCCCAACAGATCCAGCAGATGGAGAAGGCGCTGGGCGTGCCGCTGTTCGATCGCGCGCGTTCACGCTGCCGGCTGACGTCGGCGGGCGAGATGCTGCTGCCGTATGTGCGCCGCGTGCTGGCCGAAATGGAGAATCTGCGCAGCTCGCTCGACGACCTGAGCGAATTGCGCCGCGGCTCGTTGACTCTGGCGGTGCTACCCTCGCTGAACCACCGCCTGTTGCCGCAAACGCTCGCGCGCTTTCACCAGGAATACTCGGGCATCCACATCAAGATCCTCGAGATGTCGGTCGACGACATGGAGCGCGCCGTGGTGGCGGGCACGGTGGAGCTGGGCATCGGCGTCATCCCACCGGCGGAGCCGAGCCTGCGCACGCAGACGTTGTTCACCGAGGAATTGATGGCCGTCGTGCCGGCACTCGATCCGCTGGCCGAGCAGACCAGCGTGACCATCGACGACATCCGCGGGCGCCCGTTGCTCGCGCCGCCGCCGGGCTTCGGCACGCGCACGATGTTATTGAAGGCTTTTTCCAAGGCCCGACGCGTCCCCCAGTTCGCGCTCGAGCTCAGCTCCGTCGACGTGTTGCTGCGCATGGTCGAGTCTGGCGGCGGGGTGGGCATCGTGCCGGCCTCGACGCTGTGGGACCGTCCGCAGGGCGACTACGCGGCGCTGCGGATCGTGCGCCCTACACTGTCGCGCGGCATCGGTTTTCTGACCCTGCACGGCGCGCACACCAGGCCGGCCGCGGCGGCGTTCATCACGATCGCAAAGCTCGTCGCAAAGTCACTGCCCCCGGATTGACGCCACAGGCCCGCTCAGGCCTTCGCCGGCCGCAGGCTGAGCGGCAGGAGGATCAACAGGCCGACGAGGAAATAGCCGGCGTTGGCGAAGATCGCCGCTCGGTAGCCGAAGTGGCTGATCATCCAGCCAAAACTCAGCGGCCCCACCATCGCGGCGAGCTTGGCGAAGAATCCCCAGTAACCGAAAAACTCCCCCTGCCGCCCTTCCGGCGTGAGCGTCGAGACCACCGCGCGCGCCGCCGATTGCAGCGCTCCCATCGCGATGCCCGCCAGCACGCCGATCGCGTAGAACTCGCCCGCCGTCCGGCAAAAACCCGCCCACGCGCACACCACGATCCACAACACCAGCGCCCCCGACAACGCCGGCTTCGGCCCCGCTCGGTCCTGCCACAGGCCAAAACCCCACGCGCCGGCCACGCCCGCCAGTTGCAGCACGATGAACAGGCCGATGACCTGCTCCTGGGTCATGCCGATTTCGTTGATCGCAAACAACGCCGCGAACGCGATGACCGCCGTCAACCCCGACAGAAAAACCGTCATCGCCACGAAAAACACCGCCAGCCGCCGGTGCCGCGGCAGATCGCGCCGCATGGTCGCAAGCTGCCCCCACGCGCGATGCAGGTAACTCTCGCCCGCCGCCAGCGCCAGCGGCCGCGCCCGTTCGCGCATCAGCAAAAACGTCGGCAAACTCGCCAGCAGGAAAAACGCCCCCGTGATCACGAACGTCCACGGCACCCGCGCCGCCCCGCCCTCACCGCCGATCACGACCAACGCCAGCACCAGGCTCAGCAACCCGCCGAAGTAACCCACGCTCCACCCGTAGCCGGAGATACGGCCGGCCGTCTCCGACGTGCTCAACTCGGGCAGGAACGCGCCGCAGAGATTTTCACCCGTGGAAAAGGCCACGTTGGCCACCACGATCAGGCCCAGCGCCAGCCACACCTCGCCCTCGCCGACCAGCGCCAGCGCCATGGTGCCCAGCGAGCAGACCAGCACGGTGACGAGCAGCAGCGCCTTTTTGCGCGCGGTCACGTCGGCGATCGCCCCCACCAGCGGCGCCGCGAAAATCACCAGCAATTGCGACAACGACAACGCCGTGCCCCACCAGCCCTCGGCCCGCGAGTCGCCGCCCGCCACCACCTTCTGAAAGTAGGCCGCGTAGATCACCGTGATGATGACGGTGGTGAACGCCGAGTTGGCGAAGTCGAAGCAGCACCAACCAAATATCTCCCGTTTCTTAACCGGAGGGAACTCCGTGCCGTTGTCGCTGGTCCGCACCTCTTGGTCTCCCGTGTCCATGTGGCGCGCAGCCAATCCTCCCTCCGCTCCCGTGGCAAGGCGCCGCGGCGGGCGTTTTTTACAACTCGACCTCCGCCCAAACGCGTCTTGCGCCACCCCGTCGCCGACAGGTAGGGTCCCGGCCTTATCACCGTTTCTAACCTCCGTTATTCATGTCCGTGTCTGATTCCGCCACCACCCGTCCCTCTCTCCTGCGCCGCGCGATGACCGCGGTCGTGCAATGGGTGGACTCCGATTATTGCCCCGAGGGCGCCGAGAAAATGCGCAACGAACCCGACAAGGTCGACTGGGTGCGCGTCATGCCGTTCGTGGTCCTCCACCTCGGCTGCTTCGGCATCATCTGGGTCGGCGTGAGCGCCTTCGCCGCCTGGTCGGCCGTCGCGCTCTACTTCCTGCGCATGTTTGCCGTCACCGGCATCTACCACCGCTACTTCTCGCACAAGACCTACAGCACCAGCCGCTTCGGCCAGTTCCTGCTCGCCCTCTGGGGCGGCACCACCGTGCAGCGCGGCGGCCTCTGGTGGGCCTACCATCACCGTCACCACCACCAACACTCCGACGAGGAGGAGGACGCCCACTCGCCGCACGTGCACGGCTTCCTCTGGTCGCACATCGGCTGGATCACCTCGCGCCGCAACTTCCCCACCGACTACTCCAAGGTGAAGGACCTCGCGAAGTTCCCCGAACTCGTCTGGCTCAACCGCTTCGACCTCGTCGTGCCGATCCTCTACGCCTTCTCGATGTTTGGCCTCGGCGCCCTGCTTGAGCGCTTCGCCCCCGGCCTCGGCACCAACGGCTGGCAGATGCTCGTCTGGGGCTTCTTCGTCTCGACCACCGCCCTCTTCCACGGCACCGCCTGCATCAACTCCATGGCCCACCTGATGGGCAAGCGCCGGTTCAACACCACCGACGACTCGCGCAACTCCTTCATCCTCGCGATCATCTGTCTCGGCGAGGGTTGGCACAACAACCACCACCGCTACCAGAGCTGCACCCGCAACGGCTTCTACTGGTGGGAGATCGACCTCACCTACTACGGCCTCAAGGCCCTCTCCTGGACCGGCCTGATCTGGGGCCTCAAGCCCGTGCCGAAATCCATCCTCGAGGAGGGCATGCACGCCGAGCACCACAAGTCCGTCGCCGCCGCCCAGCGCGCCGTGACCCTTCACCCCGAGTATTCCTCGCTGAAGAAGGTCGTGCCCGCCGCCGCCGCGTTCGCCGTGGCCACAGCCGCCGCCGCCCAGGCCGAGGTGCCGAAAAAGCCCGACCCCGCCGCCCAGCACAAGGACCTCTCCGGCCTCGCCCAGGAGCTGAAGCAGAACCAAGACACCCCGGGCCACATCGCCCCGGACGCGCCTGAAGCCGGCAAAAAGTAAGCCCGCGCCCCGCGTTTTTTTACCCCGGCCCGCATCGACAGCCCGATGCGGGCCGTTTTGTTTTCAAGCCGCCCGCCGCGCATCTCCGGCCCCTCGCACGCCTTCCATCTTCCATCTCCCATCGTCCATCTTCCCTCCTCCATGTCCCGCATCGCCATCATCGGCACCGGCATCGCCGGCGTCGGCACCGCCCGCTTCCTGCACCGCGCCGGCCACGACCTCACCCTCTTCGAGCAAGACGACCGCGTCGGCGGCCACACCAACACCGTCGAGGCCGAGGAACCGCCCGCCACCCCCGGCGAGGCCACCCGCCGCGTGCCGATCGACACCGGCTTCATGGTGTTCAACAAGGTCACCTACCCCCTGCTCTGTCGGCTCTTCGACGAACTCCAGGTGCCGGTGAAAAAGACCACCATGTCGTTCTCCGTGCGCGACGACGCCACCGGACTCGAATGGTGCGGCAGCTCGCTCAACCACCTCTTCGCCCAACGCAAGAACCTCTTCAGCATCCGCTTCTGGCGCATGCTCGCGCAGATCAACCGCTTCAACAAGGAAGCCGTCGCCGCGCTCGACGACCCCGCCGCCTCCGACGAGAGCCTCGGCGACTACGTGCGACGCCGCGGCTACGGGCAGGACTTTTTCGACCTCTACCTCGTGCCCATGAGCAGCGCCGTCTGGAGCACGCCGCCCGAGCTCATGCTGTCGTTTCCCGCGACCACGCTGCTGCGATTTTTCCATAACCACGGCTTCCTCGGCCTGCACACCCAGCACCAGTGGTGGACGGTCGACGGCGGCTCGCGCGAATACCTCAAGCGTCTCATCGCGCCCTTCCGCGACCGCATCCTCACCGCCTGCCCCGCCACCCGCGTCGTGCGCCACGGTCCCGGCCAGGGCGTCACCGTGCTCAGCGGCGACGGGGCCTCGCGCCGTTTCGACCAGGTCGTCATCGCCACCCACGCCGACCAGGCCCTGCGCCTGCTCGTCAACCCCACCCCCGACGAGATCGACCTGCTCGGCGCCTTCAAATACCAGGCCAACACCGCCACCCTGCACACCGACGCCTCGGTCATGCCACGCGCCCCGCTCGCGTGGTCGGCTTGGAATTACCAGCTCGGCCGCGACGAGATCGGCCGCCTGCGACCAGCCACCCATTACTACATGAACGCCCTGCAAGGCGTCAGCGAACGCGAACGTTACTTCGTGTCCGTCAACGGCGTGGAGGACATCGACCCCGCCAAGGTCATCAAGACCATCCCCTACGAACACCCGCTCTTCGACCTCGCCGCCGTGCGCGCCCAGCCCCGCCTGCCCGCGCTCAACGCCGCCGCCAAGGGCACGACCGAGACCTATTTCGCCGGCAGCTACTTCCGCTACGGTTTTCATGAGGACGCATTCATGAGCGCCGTTCATTTGGCCGAACTCCTGCTAGGACGCGACCCGTGGGGCGGTTGAGCCACGCCGCTTGCGCGGTTGGACCGTCCCCCGCCGATTCGTCAAAACTCCTCCGACTACCGCCATGAGCAAAAAATCCGCCCGTCACGCCGACGCCAATCCCAACTCGCCGCAGGCCCTCCGCCAGCGCCACCTCATCTGGGAGAAGTGCATCCGCTCGATCGGCATCCTCTTCTACCTGCCCGCCGTGCTGCTGCTGCACCGCGCCGCCATGGTCTTGACCGGCCAGGCGCCCGAGACGCCCAAGCCCGCCGGCCTGTTCATGGCGGTGTTCGCGTTGATCTTCGTGATCGCCGGCTACGGGTTCCGCCGGCTCGACCCGGTTTTCCGTTACCGCGGCGGCGTGCTCGCGGGCCTCAGCCTGCTGTTGTTCGCCGTGCCGAAGTTCGGGTTGTTCTTCCCCGCCGGCATCGCGATCTGCGCCTACGTGCTCTTCCTCATCTTCGGCCCGCCCGGCCGCAAGATCTACTCGGCCGACTACCAGCGCGCCATCGCCGCCACCCCGCACATCCAGGCCACGCCGCCGATCATCGTCTGGGTCGCCTTCGTGACGCTGCTGTTGTTCAGCGCCCTGACCATGGCCGGCCCGCGCGGCGGCGCCTGAGCAGGCGGCGGCGCCCCCGCCCCGGTGCCCCGGCGACACGCGCCGCCGAAATCCGCGCGCATCCATGACGCGGCCCCGGGCGTAGCATGGAGGATTAACCAACCCGGCGATGAGCCGGCTCCGAACTTCCGTGCCATGCGATCCCGACTCTTCGAATGCCGAGTGATGCACGCCCGCTTCCTGCCGCGGGCGCATCGCTTCGCTTACCGGATCTTCATGCTGGCGCTCGACCTCGACGAACTCGACACCCTGCACCGCCGCCTGCGGCTGCTCTCGGTCAACCGCGCCAACCTCTTCGCCTTCCGCGAAACCGACCACCTCCCCCTCGGCGAACCCGTCCACAACCCGTCGTCCCCAGCCGTTTGTCACTTAATAAGTGACAAACCCGCCTCGCTGAAGGCGCGCGTGCTCGCCCGGCTGGCGGACGACGGCATCGACCCGGGGCCGGGCGCGCGCGTCGAGCTGGTGACGTTGCCCCGCATGCTCGGCTACCTGTTCAACCCGGTCTCGTTCTTCTTCGTGCGCGACGCCGCCGGCCAGCCCGTGGCCGCCATCGCGGAGGTCACCAACACCTTTCGCGAGATGAAGGCCTACGTGCTCGGCCCCGACACGCTCTCGCCCGATGTTCGTAATACGAACATTCGCGGCGGCGCGCTCGACGGGTCCGCCGCGACCTTTCGCCTGCGCACTCCGAAGTGGTTCTACGTGTCGCCGTTCTCCGACGTGGACGTGGCGTTCGACTTCAACCTGCGCGCGGCCGACGACCGGCTCGCCATCCGCATCGACGACCACGAGGGCACCGACCGCACGCTCACCAGCACCCTCACCGGCCACGCCCGCCCGCTGACCGACGCGGCACTCGCGTCATGCTTTTTCAAATACCCGCTGCTCACCGTGCGCGTCATCATGCTGATCCACTGGCACGCGCTGCGGCTCTTCCTGAAAAAAATCCCCTGGTTCCCCAAGGCCGCGCGCGCCGCCGACCAGCGCGACCTGCGCCGCCCGCACCGCTCCATCGCGGCCCACGCCCCCGACGACGCCGGAGCCGGCGCGCCCGCCAAGCACGACCACCCGCCGCACCTTTCCAACCCAGCCACTCCCCGAGCCACGTCATGAGCCAAGACACCGCCAGCCAGACCGCCGCCACGTCCGCCTTCTCCACGCCCGCCGTCCGCGGAGGGTTTTATCGCACGGCGTTGTTCAAGGCCCTCGCCGGCATGCGCCGCGGCCACCTGCATGTCGAGCTGCCCGAGGGCGGCGCGGTCGACCTCGGCGACCACGCCGCCGCACAGTCCGTGCGCCTGCCGCTTGGCATCCCCGCCGCCGCGGCCATCCGCGTGCGTCGCGAGGCGTTTTTCAAGAAATGCATTCTCGCCGGCGACATCGGCTTCGCCGAGTCCTACCTCGACGGCGACTGGGACACGCCCGACCTCACCGCGGTCATCGCGTGGTTCATCCTCAACCTCGACGACGCCCCCACCCTCTCCGGTTCGTCGGCCAAGGCCGCGCAGGGCTGGGCGCTCAACCTCCTGCGCTTCACCAACCGCCTCGGCCACCTGCTTCGCCCCAACTCCCGCGCGCAGGCCCGGCGCAACATCAGCGCGCACTACGATCTGTCCAACGACTTCTTCGCGCTCTTCCTCGACCCAACGATGATGTATTCCAGCGCGCGCTGGCCGGCCGAGGCCCAGCAACTCTCGCTTGAGGACGCGCAGCACGCCAAGAACGAGGCCCTTTGCCAACACCTGCGCCTCACGCCCGACGACCACGTGCTCGAGATCGGCACCGGCTGGGGCGGCTGGGCGCTCCACGCCGCCGGCAAACACGGCTGCCGCGTGACCACCGTCACGTTGTCACACGAACAACACGCGCTCGCCACCCGCCGCGTCGCCGAGGCCGGCCTGGCCGACCGCGTTGAGGTGCGCCTGCAGGACTTTCGCGACGTCACGGGGCGCTTCGACAAGATCGTCTCCATCGAGATGATGGAGGCGCTCGGCCACCGCTACCTGCCGGTCTTCTGCGAGGCGGTCGCCCGCCTGCTCAAGCCCGACGGCCTGGCCGCGTTCCAGTTCATCACCTGCCCTGACGCCCGCTACGGGGAGCTGCGCCGCGGCGTGGATTTTATCCAGAAGCACATCTTCCCCGGCTCGCTGCTGCTGCCGCTCAACCGCGTCAACGCCCTCATGGCCGACGCCGGCGGACTCGGCCTGCACCACGTCGACGACTTCGGCCCCGACTACGCCCGCACCCTGCGTGAGTGGCACCGCGTGTTTCGCCAAAAGCTCGACGCCGTGCGCGCGCTCGGTTTCGACGACCGCTTCATCCGCAAGTGGAGCTACTACCTCAACTACTGCGAGGCCGCCTTCGCCCTGCGCAACATCTCCGTCGTGCACGCCGTCTACACCCGCCCCAACAACCTCGCACTGTGAACCGTCAGCCTGAGTTTAACGCAAAGACGCGAAGGCGCAAAGCTCCGGCGAACGTAGCGCAGGCTTCCAGCCTGCCGTTGAAATCGGAATGCAGGCTGGAAGCCTGCGCTACTCAACTCCGCGTCTTTGCACCTTTGCGTTAAAATGATCCTCTTCCTCCGCATCCTCTTCATCGGCATCCTCGCCTTCATGTCCTTGGGCACCGTGCGCGCCTCGCTGGAACAGGCCATGTTCGACATCCCCGGCGAGGTGATCGGCAACCCGTGGTTTCAGGTCACGTTGCTCGACGCCTACTTCGGCTTCATCACGTTCTACGTGCTCATCGCGTGGAAGGAGCAGCGCCTCGCCGCGCGCATCCTGTGGTTCCCGGTCGTGATCCTGTGGGGCAACTTCGCCCTCGCCGCCTACATGCTGCGCGAACTCTTCGCGGTGCGCGCCGACGCGCCCGACGGACTGCGCGACGTGCTCACCGCGCGCCGCCCCGGCCGCCTCGGGATGCCCGTCGGGTTTCTCGTCGCCGGCATCGCCGTCTACCTGCTCGCCGCGAAAAACCTGCTCGCGTGACCACCGGACAACCAACGTCCGCGTCCGACCACACCACCGCCGGCCGCGCCCGCGGCTTCTGGCGACGACGCCTGCTAGATCCGATCCTCGCGCAGCTCACCCAAGGCGTCACCCCCGACAAAATCGCCGCCACGCTCGCCGTCGGCACAGCCTGCGCGATGTTTCCCTTTCTCGGCGCCACCGCCCTGCTCTGCCTGCTTGTCGGCATCCCGCTGCGCATGAACCAACCCATCCTGCAAACGCTCAACCAACTCCTCGGGCCGCTGCACCTCGTGATGATCCTCGTCTACGTGCGCATCGGCGAGTGGCTCTGGCGCGCGCCCGACGACCGGCAGTTTTCCGTCACCGGCATGATCCGCGACTTCGCCGACCTGTCGTTCGGCGAGTTTTTGCAAAAATTTGGCCTCGCCGGCCTGCACGCCTTCACCGCCTGGGCGCTCACCGCGCCGCTGCTCGTCGCGCTGGTCTACTACACGACCCGTCCCGCGCTGCGCCGTTTCGCGCGCCGCTCGGCGGACTCGTCGCCGCCGTCAACCGACATCCACCCTGCCGGCCCACGCGTATGACTTCACGCGCCGCCGACTGACGCCACCACGATGCATCCGCTCGCCCTCATCCTCGTCGCCCTCGCCGCCAGTTGCGCGCTCTTCGCCGCGTGCTTCGTCGTCGCGCGCCGCCTCGACAACTACGGCATCGTCGACGTCGTCTGGAGCTACGCCTTCGGTCCCGTCGCCGCGCTCTACGCCGCCCTCGCCGACGGCTGGGCGCCCCGTCGCTGGCTCGTCGCCGCCCTCGCCCTCGGCTGGAGCATCCGGCTCGGCACGCACCTGCTGCGCCGCGTCGCCTCCCACCATCCCGAGGAGGACGGCCGCTACCAGGAGATGCGCAAACGCTGGGCACCGCGTTTCGAGCGCACGATGTTCGGGTTCTTTCAATTGCAGGCCGCCTCCGTGGTCGTGCTCGCCACGCCCTTCCTGCTCGCCGTCGGCCGCGACACCGCCGCCTTCACCGCGCTCGACTACGCCGCCCTCGTGCTCCTCGCCGGCTCGCTGCTCGGCGAACACCTCGCCGACGCGCAGCTCGCCGCCTTCGCCAAGGACCCCGCCAACAAGGGCACGGTCTGCGAAACCGGCCTCTGGGCCTGGAGCCGCCACCCCAACTACTTCTTCGTCTGGCTCACGTGGGGCGCCTTCGCGCTCTTCGCGCTGCCCGCGTCCTGGGGCTGGCTCGGCCTGATCGCCCCCGCCGCCATCCTGCACCTCGTGCTCAACGTCACCGGCATCCCCATCACCGAGGAGCAGTCCCTGCGCAAACGCGGCGACGCCTACCGCGACTACCAAAAACGCGTCTCCGCCTTCGTGCCGCTCCCGCCCAAACGCTGATCGCGGGCCACCTTCTTACTTCTCACTTCATCCTTCTTACTTGGAAATGATCGACGCCCTCCTCGAAAAAAACCTCCTGCCCGACGCCCTCGTCCGCTTCGGCATCCGTCGCCTGCTCGCCCAACGTATCCACGAGGAGACTACGCGCTATGACGCCGATACCTACGTCGCCGACCTCAAGACCCGCCCCCTCGCCGAGCAGACCGCCGCCGCCAACGAGCAGCACTACGAGGTCCCCACGCCCTTTTACCAACACTGCCTCGGCAAACGCCTCAAATACTCCGGCTGTCTCTACCCGACCGGCACCGAGACCCTCGACCAGGCCGAGGAACACATGCTCGCCCTCTACGTCGAGCGTGCCCAACTCGCCGACGGCCAGCACATCCTCGAACTCGGCTGCGGCTGGGGCTCCCTTTGCCTCTACAACGCCGAGAAATTTCCCAACGCGAAGATCACCGCCATCTCCAACTCCCGCACGCAGAAGGAGCACATCGACACCGAGGCGCGCAAACGCGGCCTCACCAACCTCCGCGTGATCACCTGCGACATCAACGCCTTCGATATCGCCCCGGCGTCGTTCGACCGCGTCGTCTCCGTCGAGATGTTCGAGCACCTCAAGAACTATGAGCTGCTCTTCCGCAACATCGCCCGCTGGCTCAAGCCCGGCGGCCTGCTCTTCACCCACATCTTCACCCACCACGCGTTCAGCTACCACTTCGTCGCGCGTGACGCCTCCGACTGGATGAGCCGCTACTTTTTCACCGGCGGACAAATGCCCGCGCACGACCTGTTGCCGCGCTTTCAGGATGATCTCAAACTCGTCGAGGACTGGAAGGTCAACGGTCGCCACTACCAGCAGACCGCCGAGCACTGGCTGCAAAACATGGACGCCCACCGCGAGGAGATCCTGCCCCTCTTCCGCGACACCTACGGACCCGACCAGGCGGTCAAGTGGTGGGCGTATTGGCGGACCTTCTACATGGCCTGCGCCGAGCTCTGGGGTTACCGCGGCGGCGAGGAATGGCTCGTCAGCCACTACCTCTTCCGCAAACCCTGAGTCCCAGGGAGCGCCGCTACCAAGCGCGTCTGCAGCTGGCAGGGACGGCCGGGCCAAGCAGACCGGTTTTTTCGTTCGTCATTCGCCGGCGATCCTTCGTCATTGGGCGCTGGTCCTTGGCCATCAACCCGTCCCCACAATGTCCTACTCCGACGAACCTGTGCTCGTGCGCCCCGCCCGCCGCCCACTCGGCCGCTGGCTTGCCATCGGCGGGGTCCTCCTGCTCCTCGCCTCCGTCGCCTACATTCCCTGGCAAAACCACCGCCTCCACGACCTCGCCCATGACGCCGAGCGCGGGGAACGCGGCGGCACCGTCCACTCCATCGACATCGCCGGCACGGAGCACCGCCTCTCGCTCGGCTGGGTGCGCGGCCCCGTCTTCGCCGTTGGCTGCACGCCGCCACCGCCCGAAGGCTCCACCTTGATCGTCAAAGGCCGCTTCGGCACCGACACCCTGCCATGGAACACCGAGCAAAACGCCTTCGGTCCCGGCCAGTCCATCGTTAGCCCGCGCGAACACTACAAACTCAAGCTCACCCTCCTCGACGCCTCCGGCGCCACCCTCTGGTCCGGCACCCGCTGGGCCTACGGCGTGGTCGACGACCATCACCACTGAGCCAAGTAAGAAGTTGGAAGTTTGAAGTAAGAAGTCGGGCGCGAAGCCCAGCCCTCGCACTCTGTCCAACCTGCTTCCCTCAACCTCACTTCTTACTTCAAACTTCTTACTTCCCACCATGCCCTACACCGCCGCCCCCACCCGCTACGACACTCCCGCCAACTTCCGCCGCTGCGGCCGCTCCGGCCTGCACCTGCCGCTGCTCTCGCTCGGGCTCTGGCACAACTTCGGCGGCGTCGACACCTATGAGACCGGCCGCGCCATCGTGCGCCGCGCCTTCGACCTCGGCATCACCCACCTCGACCTCGCCAACAACTACGGCCCGCCCCCCGGCTCCGCCGAGGAGTTCCTTGGCCGCATGTTGAAAGACGACCTCACGCCCTACCGCGACGAGTTGATCATCTCCACCAAGGCCGGCTACCGCATGCACCCCGGCCCCTACGGCGACTGGGGTTCGCGCAAATACCTGCTCTCCTCGCTCGATGCCTCGCTCAAGCGCATGGGCCTCGACTACGTCGACATCTTCTACCACCACCGCCCCGATCCCGACACCCCGCTCGAGGAAACCATGGGCGCCCTCGCCCAGGCCGTGCGCTCCGGCAAGGCCCTCTACGTCGGCCTCTCCAACTACCAGCCCGACCAGACCGCCCGCGCCGCCAAGATCCTTCGCGAACTCGGCTGCCCCGCGCTCATTCACCAGCCCTGCTACAACATGTTCAACCGCTGGATCGAACCGGCGCTGCTCGACACGCTCGAGACCGAGGGCATGGGCTGCATCCCCTTCAGCCCGCTCGCCCAAGGCCTGCTCACCAACCGCTACCTCGGCGGCATCCCCGAAGACTCCCGCGCCGCCAAGCCCCACGGCTTCCTCAAAACCGACCGCATCACCCCCGAAGTCCTCGCCAAGATCACCGCGCTCAACGCCATCGCCAAGGAACGCGGCCAGTCCCTCGCCCAGATGGCCCTCGCCTGGGTGTTGCGCGACCCGCGCGTGACCACCGCCCTCATCGGCGCCAGCAAGGTCAGCCAGCTCGACGACAACTTCGCCGCGCTCAAGACCCTCGACTTCAGCAGCGACGAACTCGCCGCCATCGACGGCATCCTCGCCTGATGTAGGGTGCGACGTCCCCGGCGCATTTTTTGGCCGGGACGGCCAACGCTACAACGTCCGCCCGATGAACCTCGTCCTCTTCGAACCCGCCGAACTCGCCGCGCCGCCAGAGGCGGATGTTCGTAATACGAACATCCGCCCGCTGCGGCCGTTGCCGCGCGCCGACGCGCGCGCCCGGCACATCGTCGAGGTCCTCCGCCGCCGCGAGGGCGACACCTTCGACGCCGGCCTCGTCAACGGCCCGCTCGGCAAGGCCACCCTCACCGCCATCGGCGCCGACACGCTCACCCTCGCCTTCGAACCCACCCGCGAGCCACCGCCCTTGCCGCCGGTCACGCTGATCCTCGGCCTGCCCCGTCCACAGACCGCCCGCGACATCCTGCGCGACGCCACCACCGTCGGCGTATCATGTATTCACTTTGTCGCGACGGAGCGCACCGACCCCAACTACGCCACCAGCAGCCTCTGGACCTCCGGCGAGTGGCGCCGCCACCTCCTAACCGGCGCCGCCCAGGCCTTCGACACCCGCCTGCCCGAGATCACCTGGACCCACGACCTCGCCTCCATCCTGACAGAAAGTAATCATAATGGTTACTTTTCATCCGCCCGCCTCCTCGCCTTGGATCCCTACGAAGCCACCGAATCACTCGGCCAAAGTAACCATAATGGTTACTTTGTTGGCCAACCGGCCGTCCTGGCGCTCGGCCCCGAGCGCGGCTGGGACAACACCGACCGCGACCTGCTTCGCTCTACCGGCTTCACCCTCGTGCACCTCGGCCAACGCATCCTCCGCTCCGAGACCGCCGTGGTGGCGGCACTGGCTCGTATTCGAAACTGGAATTGACCCCATATTAAACCAGACCAGACTTGGTTTAATGAAGATCATAAACATCCAAGAGGCCAAGACTCACCTCTCCCGACTGGTTGAGGAGGCCCTTGTCGGCGAGGGAATCGTCATCGCCAAGGCCGGCAAGCCGCTCGTGCAGCTCGTGCCGGTCGGTGGTTCGGGCGCGCCGCGTCCGCTGGGTTTGCTGGCCGGCCAAGGTGCCGAATCCCCCGATTGCTGGGAGCCGGATGACGAGGTGACCGGCTGGTTTTAT
This sequence comes from Verrucomicrobiota bacterium, assembly GCA_030601755.1. Classification (GTDB taxonomy): domain Bacteria; phylum Verrucomicrobiota; class Verrucomicrobiia; order Opitutales; family Opitutaceae; genus JAUWBF01. The sequence goes on from JAUWBF010000004.1 coordinate 77,084, forward strand.
CCGCCGCAGGACGAGATGCCCGGTCAAGCCGTGGCCGAGGATCCCAAGGCCTGACCATGGACCTGTTACTCGATTCACACGCGCTGCTTTGGGCACTGTTGTCTCCCGAAAAGCTTTCCGCGAAAGCCGCCTCGGAGATCCGCAACCCGGCGCGCGCCGTCTTCTACAGCCCGGCGTCGGTCTGGGAACTGGAGATCAAGATCGCCCGCGGCAAACTCACCCTGCCACCCGACTGGACCGACGCGTTGGCCCGGGCTGGTTTTCTGGAACTCGCCATCGGCACCACCCACGCCGTGGCGGCGGCACGACTGCCGTGGCATCACCAAGACCCGTTTGATCGCATGCTGATCGCACAGGCTCAGGCGCAGGGCCTGCGCCTGGTCAGCAGAGACCAGTTCGCCGCGACCTACGGCGTGCCGCTGCTGGAGGCGTAAAAGCGCGACATAGCCCGGGATATCCGGCCAACCGATCATCACGTCTCGCCAAGCAACGGCGAATGAATGGCAAAAAGTGCCGCTCATCGTTTCGGCCGTTCCGCTAGGATACGGTTGAGATGAAACCGGTTATCTTCAACAACACCGTCCTGCGCGACGGCCACCAGTCGCTTGCGGCCACCCGCATGACCACCGCGCAGATGCTGCCCGCCTGCGCCGACCTCGACGGCCTCGGCTTCGGCGCGCTCGAGACCTGGGGCGGCGCCACCATCGACTCCTGCCTGCGTTTCCTCGGCGAGAATCCCTTCGAACGTCTCGGCAAACTCAAGGCCGCCCTGCCGAAAACCCCGCACATGATGCTCCTGCGCGGGCAAAACATCGTGCAATACACGTCGTTCCCCGACGACGTCGTCACCGCCTTCGTGAAGTGCTCCGCCGAGCGCGGCATGGACATCTTCCGCATCTTCGATGCGCTCAACGACACGCGCAATCTCGTCACCGCCGTCAAGGCCGTGAAGGCCGCCGGCAAGCACGCCCAGGGCGTCATCTGCTACACCACCAGCCCCGTGCACACCGTCGACATGTTCCTCCAGCTCGGCGTCGAGCTCGAAGCGATGGGCTGCGACTCGATCTGCGTGAAAGACATGGCCGGCCTCATCCCGCCGCACATCGCCCACACGCTGATCAAGGGCCTCAAGGAACGCGTCAAAATCCCCATCGTGCTCCACAGCCACGACACCGCCGGCCTCGCCGGCGCGGCCTATTACGCGGCGGTCGACGCGGGCGTGGACAGTATCGACGTTTCCATTACACCCTTCGCCAACGGCACAGGACAACCCGACACCGTGCGCATGGTCGCCCTGCTCGAGGGCCATCCGCGCTGCCCGACCGGCGCCTACGATCCGGGCGTGCTCCAGCGCCTGCGCGACTACTTCAGCGGCGTCTACGCCGACCTCGGCAAATTCACCTCGCCGGCCAACGAGCGCGTCGACAGCGACACGCTCTGCTACCAGGTGCCGGGCGGCATGCTCTCCAACTTCCGCAATCAACTCAAAGAGCAGAACATGGCCGACAAGTTCGACCAGGTCATGCTGGAGATCCCCTACGTGCGCAAGTGCCTCGGCTGGATTCCGCTGGTCACGCCGACCTCCCAGATCGTCGGCACGCAGGCCATGCTCAACGTGAAGTTCGGCCGTTGGAAAAACCTCTCGCAGCCCGCCATCGACATCCTGCTCGGCAAATACGGCCGCACGCCCGGTCCGGTCGACCCCGAATTGCTCGCCATGGCCGAGAAGAAGGCCGGCCAAAAACGCATCGAGGGCCGCGCCGCCGACCTGCTCGAGCCGCGCATGGACAAGCTCAAGGCTGAGCTGAAGGAAAAGGGATTTCCCGCCACCGACGAGCTCGCCGTGCTGCACGCCATGTTTCCGCAGGAGCTGGCCAAGGTGCTCGCGCCCAAGCCCGCCGTCGCCCCCGCCTCGCCGGCCCCGGCCGCGCCGCCGTCCGCCGCAGCCACGCCGGCCGTCCCCGCGGCGCCGGTCGCCGCGCCCACGCCGGTCATCGGCCACGGCCCCGGCAAGAAATACAACCTCACCCTCGGCGGCCGCGTCTACCCGGTGAGCGTCGAGGAAGTCGCCTGAGCGGTCTCCATGGAGGGCGGACATTCTTGTCCGCCCCTTTGGACGCGTAAGCTCGAAGTCACGTCGCTCCCCGGATGACGTCGCTCCGGTCGGACAGGAATGCCCGACCTCCTTCGCGCTTGGCTCGCGGCGTCGCGCGATGCATACGCTCGGGGCGTGAGCTCCACCGCGCCCACCTCCGTCGAGACCGTTCTCGCGCCCGCCGACTGGCAGGCGCGGGCGGCCGCGCATGAACGGCGCGTGCGGGTGTGGACCGACCCACAGCAGGAACGTGCGGCGCGCGGCAAGAAGCATCCGGTCTATGACTTTTTGTTCAGCTACTACGGGTTTCGTCCGGCGTGGTTGCGCCAATGGCATCCGGGGCCGGGCGTCGTGCTGTGCGGCGAGGACGCGCGGGCGTTTCTGCGCCGGCCCGAGTATCGCGAGGCGACCGCGCCCGACGGCGGGTTCGCGGTGGTGGTCGACCCGGCGGCTTTTCCCGAAAAGCGACGCGATTTTCTCGGCTGGCTCGACGGCCTGCTCGCGGCGATGACCACGCGGCCGGCGTTCTTCGGCTGCTTCGGCCTGCACGAGTGGGCCATGGTGTATCGACAAACCAACGACGAGGTGCGGCACAACGCTTGGCCGCTGCGTTTCCCGCCGGACGAGATCGCCAAGATCGTCGAGTCGCAGCCGGTGTGCTGCACGCACTTCGACGCGTTCCGGTTCTTCACCGCGCCGGCCCGGCCACTCAACAAACACCAGCCGACCCGCGAGACAACCTCGTCGCTGGAACAGCGCGGGTGCCTGCACGCGAACATGGATTTGTATAAGTGGGCGTTCAAACTCGCGCCGTTCACGCCGGGCGAGTTGCTGGCGGACTGTTTTGAGCTGGCACGCGACATCCGCGAGATGGACATGCGGGCCAGTCCCTACGACATCCGAGCGCTCGGGTTTGAGCCGGTGAAGATCGAGACGCCCGAGGGCCGCGCCGAGTATGAGCGCCGCCAGCGAGAGTTCAGCGCGCGCGGCGAACCGCTGCGGGCCCGCTTGCGCGCGGTGATCGCCGCGTTGCGGGCGTGATGCATCGCCAGTGGGACCGCGACGGTTCCGCGCTCGCAAACGATCAACCGAAACGGCTCCGCCGTTCCGCTACGTTCCGCTACGCTTCCGGAGTGTAGCGGAAACGCGGAGCGCTTTCGTCCGGCCTCATCCATCAACGCAGCGCGACGGGTTTTTCGAGGACCTCGCGCATGATCCACGCGCGGCGCAGGGCGGCGCGGTCGCGCAGGATCTGGCGCGGGGTGAGCGCGGGGCCGGCGGCGGCGATGGCCGCGGCCGCCGGGGCGTGCACGTTCTTGCTGAAGGGCCGGTCCCACATCTCCTCGAGGCGGCGCTTGGCCTCGACGCGGGCGCGCTCCGCCTCGGCGAGCTGCTCGGAGAGGCGGCGCTGGCGGGCGACGGCCTCGGCGTCCTGCTCTTCCGAATACAGGGGCGGCGGGCGCACCGGCATCGGCGGGGGCGGAGGCTCGGCCGGCGCGTAGACGGGCTCGGGCGCCCACGGGTCCTCCTCGGCGGAGGGGACCGGCATGGGCGGCGGGGCGACGCGGCCCTCGGCGGCGGCGCGGCGCTCGGCGATCTTGCGGCGGATCTCCTCCTGGATGCGGCGGACCTGCTCGGCGTTGTCGGCCTCGCCGCGTGGGGGGATCGGCGAATGCGGCTGGCGCGTCTCGCGCACGTCCTCCTCGCCGGACTCGGCCCAGCCCTTGCGGGTCTGGTTGAGCCAGTAGGCGATGGCGCCGGCGATGAAGATGACCAGCTGAAGGTTGTCGAGTATCCAGTCCATGGTTACACGGGCGGGCGGCGGTTACTGCTGCTCGCCGGGGCCGCCGATGTTTTTGCGCATGCCGGTGTCGGCCTGGATGTTCTCCATCTTGTAGTAGTCCATGACGCCAAGGCGGCCGGAGCGGAAGGCCTCGGCCATGGCGAGGGGAACCTCGGCCTCGGCCTCGACGACCTTGGCCTGCATCTCCTGCACCTTGGCCTTCATCTCCTGCTCGAGGGCGACGGCGGCGGCGCGGCGGATTTCGGCCTGGGCCTGGGCCATGTTCTTGTTGGCCTCGGCCTGCGCCTCCTGGAGCTTGGCGCCGACGTTTTCGCCGACGTCGACGTCGGCGATGTCGATGGAGAGGATTTCAAAGGCGGTGCCGACGTCGAGGCCGCGTTGGAGCACGACCTTCGAGATGGAGTCGGGCGACTCGAGCACGATCTTGTAGGTCTCGGCCGAACCGATGGTGGTGACGATGCCTTCGCCGACGCGGGCGATGATGGTCTCCTCCTTGGCACCGCCGACGAAGCGGTCGAGGTTGGTGCGCACGGTGACGCGGGCCTTCACCTTCACCTGAATGCCGTCCTTGGCGACGCCGTCGATGGTGACGCGGCCGGCGGCGGGGTTGGGGCAGTCGATGACCTTGGGGTCGACGGAGGTGCGCACGGCCTCGACGACACTCTTGCCGGAACCCTTGGTGGCGAGGTCGATGGCGCAGGCGCGGTTCCAGTCGAGGGTGATGTTGGCCTTCTGCGCGGCGATGAGCGCCTGCACGGTGGGGACGACATTGCCGCCGGCGAGGAAGTGGCCCTCGAGGTCGTCGATGGAGAGCTCGATGCCGGCCTTCTTGGCGGTGATGCGGGCGTCGACCATGAGGCCGTAGGGCACCTGGCGCAGGCGCATGGCGACGAGGTTCATGATGCCGACATAGGCACCGGCCAGCCAGGCGCGCAGCCAGACGCTGAAGAACGAGAAGATGATGCCGAGCACCACGAGGAGCGCGATGCCGAGGACGATGAAGAGCACGATGCCGATGTTGTTCATAGTTGGTGGGAGGAGGGTTGGTTGGTTTCGGAGAGTTGCACGATCAGACGAAAGGTATCGACGCCGACAACGGCGACGCGCGCGCCGCGCTCGACGAAGCCGGTGCGCGAAAAAGCCTCGTAACGGCGGCCGTCGATCGCGACGTAGCCGGTGGGCGCGAGCGCGGTGAGGACCTCGGCCTCGCGACCGACAACGGCGGCGGGCTCGGCGACGTCGGGCTGGCTGCGGCCGTGGTTCTGCGCGTGCAGAAAGAGGCGGCGGCCGATGGCGGTGCGCGGCAGGATCTTGAATTCAAACCACAGCAGGAGTCCGGTGAGCAGCAGCGCGGCGGCGACCGCGATAAAGCCGCCGGCGGGGCCGAACTCGATGAACGCCATCACGCAGCCACCGACGAGCATCGCGCCGCCCATCAGGCCAAGGATCGCGCCGGGCACGAAGACCTCGACGCCGAGAAAGAGCAGGCCGGTGAGGAAGAGCAGCGTGACGGTGTTCATGCGCCCGCCTCCGGTTTGACGATGAGCTCGGAGCCTTGGCGGCCGGTGACGCGCACGGCGGCGCCGCGATCAACGAAGCCGTAGGCGACCCGCGCCTCGTGCCGCACGCCGTCGATCTCGACTTGGCCGGCTGGGCGCAGCGCGGAGGTGGCGACGCCGACGCGGCCGACGAGGTCATCGGTCGGGGCGTGGGGCGCGATGGCGTCCGCGCCCGTGCCGGCGGCGGCTTGCAAGATCATGCGATCCCAGACCCAGCCGCGCGGCATGAAGACGATCAGCACGACCGCGCCGACCACCGCGATGAGCAGGCCGAGGGCGACGCTGAGCAGCGGATCAAAGAGCGCCTCGCCGCTGAACTCGAAGGGTTGCGTCGGCCAGTAGTCGACCATCGACCACGCGAGCGCGCCGAGCATGAGCAACACGCCGGTGAGCGCGGCAACGAGGGTGCCGGGGAAGAACAGCAGCTCGGAGAACACCAGCAGCACGCCGATCACGAAGACCAGCGCGGCCTCGTGCCCCGAGAGGCCGGCGGCGTAATGGCCGAAAAAGGCGAGCGCGAGCAGCAGTCCGCCGCCGATGCCGAACACGCCGAAGCCGGGCGTCTTGAACTCGATGAACAGACCGAGCAGGCCCGCGCCCATGAGCAGCGGCGCGATCGCGGTCAGGTATTTCGCGAGTTCCTCGGACCAGGAAACCTCAAGGCGTTCGACAACGTAGCCGTCGGGGCCGAACTTGGCGGCGAGCAGGTCCTCGAGCGTGGCGTGGGTGCCGGCGGAGAGCAACGGCACGGGGGGCTCGCCGTAGGTCTTGGCGGCCTCGGAGTAGGTAAGCGAGAGCAGCTCGCCCTTGGCCTTGATGACGTCGTCGCCGATCTTGAATTCGTAGTCCTCGTCGATCATCGCGGAGATGACCTGCCCGCGGTAGCCCTTGCCCTCGGAGAAGGCGCGGACCTTGGCCTTGAGGTAGCTGTTGAGCTTGAGCTGCATGGTCTCGCCGATGTCGGCGCCGGTGGACATGACGGCGGCGGCCGCGCCGATGACGGCGCCGGGGGCGAAGTGGATCTCGTCGGTGACCGTGGAGATGATCGCACCGGCGGAGATGGCCTCCTTGTTGACGTAGGTGATCGTCTCGCCCTCGAACTTGTCGAGCGCCTCCATGATCTCGAGCGCGACGCCGAGCGAGCCGCCGGGAGTCTCCATGTCGAGGACCACGGCCTGAGCACCGGCGGCGTTGGCCTCTTTCAGGCCGCGGCGCAGCACGTAGAGCACGGGCTGGGCGATGGCGTCGCGCACGGGGATGACCGTGACCTTGACGGGCTGGGCGCGGCTCGCGGGAGCGGCGGACACGGGCTCGGGCAACAGCTCGGCCTCGGACGACGACGCAGGCTCGACGACCTCGGGAGCGGGGGCGACGACAGCCGACCCGGCCGGAGCCTCGTCCGCAGAAGGCGCCGCGGGAGCGGGCGCATCCTCGGCGCGGAGGGCGGGGGCGAGCAGGGCCAGCGCGAGCCATAACCAGATGACCGGTTTCATGAGGCGGCCACCGTTACCCGTTCGTGCACAGGCTGCAAGCGTCGCGGTCCACAAGTCCGTTACAATGCCGCGGTTTCTTTCCACAAAATGCCTTTGCCTGACCGCCCGCGAACGGGCAACACGGACCCCCTATGGAAAAGGTCCCCTATCTGGGCGAAACACTCACGCGCTGGAACGTCGGCAGCTCGACCTTCCTCGCGCTGCCCGAGCGCGGCGCCCGCCTGATGCACTGGCACGTCACGCTCGGCGACGGCAGCGTGCGCGACATCATCCACTGGCCGGACCTCGAGAACATCGAGGACGGCGTGAAGGCCCGCGGCGGCAACCCCATCCTCTTCCCCTTCAACGCCCGCACGTTTGACCAGGGCGACATCCACTTCTGGCGCGATCCGGCCGGCGTGCGCCGCCCCATGCCCATGCACGGCATCGCCCGGCAGGGACGCTTCAAGGTCAACCGCGTCGACGACCGCGGCTTTTCGGCGACCTTCGAGCCAGACGACGCGGCGCGCGAGGCCTACCCGTTCGACTACGAGTTCACCGTCGTGTATCGCTTCGCGCCGCTCGGCCTCACCTGCGAGTTCATCCTTAAAAACACCGGCGACAAACCGCTGCCGTGGAGCGCGGGCCACCACTTCTACTTCGCGGTGCCCTGGGAGGACGGCAAGACCCGCGGCGATTACCAAATCAAGCTCCCCGCGGCCAAGACCCTCCGCCAGGACGCGCAGGGCAAGCTCCAGCCGGGACCCGCCCTCAAGCCCGTCGAGTCGCTCGCCAACCCGGCGCTTGTCGACACCTTCCACCTCGGGCTCAAGTCCAACACCGTGACCGTCACCCCGGTCGACGGCGCCGAGGGCGGCAGCCTCACCGTGCGCAACGGCCTGGAGTCCGTCCCCGCGTCCGAGGCGACTTTCGTCACCTGGACGCTCGACGCCCAGTCGCCCTTCTACTGCATCGAGCCGTGGATGGGTCCGCCCAACGCCCCCGAGACCAAGACCGGCCTGCACTGGGTCGCCCCCGGCCAGAGCCAGAGCTACGTCGTCGAGGTGACCGTCGCCTGAGCCACCCTCGCCGGAACCGCCGACCATCCGCGCAGTCCATGTCGCCCATACCCATCGCCGCCCTGCTTTCGCCCGCGCCCGCCGCGTTCATCGACGGCATCGGCGGCCCCGAGCTGGTGTTGATTTTGATCGTCTCGCTGCTGCTCTTCGGCGGCAAGGGCATGCCCAACATGGCCCGCACGCTCGGCAAGACCATCCGCGAGTTCAAGAAGGCCACCAGCGGCATCGAGGAGGAGATCAAGCGCGCCATGCACGACGACCCCGAGCCGGTCGTGCGCCGCCGCCCCGACCCCGCGCGCGGCGAGGCCCTGCCCGCTCCGCCCGCCCCTCCCGCCAACTCCGTGCCCGCCGACGACCCGGCCAAACCCGCCGCGTCGTCGCCGTCATCCGCGAGCCCGGCCAAGCCGACCACGCCGACGTCCCCCTCCTCGCCGACACCGCCGCCGCAGGCCGACGCCTGAGCGACCGTCCCTTTCCCGCCTCGTCATGCGCACCGCCCTCGTCTTCGGCTCCCTGCTGGGTCTTTCGCTCTTTATCTGCCTGCTCGGCCTGCACGCGACCGGCCTGCGCGCCGACCCGTCCAAGGTCCAGATCCTGCGCATGGCGGAGAGCCTGCTCAGCTACATTTTCCTGATGGCCGCGCTGCTCGCCTGCCTGCGCCGCCTGCAAAACGCCGACCGCGGCAACCCGCTGGGCTACCCGCGCGCGCTCGGCCATGGCGTGCTGCTGGCGCTCACCGGCGGCGTGGTGCTGGGCCTCGGACACTGGGTCTACGGCACGTTCATCAACCCCGGCTACGGCGACACGCTGCGCGAGGCCATGCTGGCCGGCTATGACCTCACGCCCGAGCAACTCGCCGAGATCGAGCCGCGCATGCGCTTCATCACCAGCCCGACCGGCATCGCCATCGGGCAGGGCGTGCCGCTGGTGGCGTTCGGCCTGTTGATGTCGCTGGTGGTGGCGCTCTTTTTCCGCCGCACCTCGCTCAACGCGCCGGCCGGCCGCTGAGGCGACGCGCGGCGTAACGAAATTTCGAATACGCCCGCACCACCGGAACAAGCCCGCTCATCCGCGCGCCGCGCGGGGCGACGCGGCCTCAGAACGCCAGCACCGCGAGGTAGGGCGAGCGTTCGGCGGGGGTGTCGAGTTCCTCGAAGGAGGTGATCGAGAGGGTGCCGGCCACGCCGCCGCCAGCGGCTTCCTCGGGCTGGGACGCGCCGCCGGTGAAGTATTCCAGCGACTCGTCGTAGTGGAAGGCGCCGCTGCCGGTCAGGCGCGCGGTGCGCACCACGGCGGCGCCGCTGAAGTCGGTGTGGCCGGGCAGCGTGAGGTCGGCGTCGGGCGCGTAGATGACGGCGCTGAGCGCGCCGCTGCCCTGGAGCGAGATGGTCTGGGTGCCGCTGGCGCCGTTGCGCGTGCTCCAGATCTGGACGTTGGCGGGCGGGCCGCTGTTGGCGATGCCGGCACCGGACACGGTGATGTTGCCGGGCGTGTAGATGCTGAGCGTGGCGCCGTCTTCCAGAAGGATCTTTCCACTGCCGGCGACCTTGATCGTCTCCGTGCCGGAGGGCGGGAGGAAGATGGTGACGTCGCCCTTGATGGTGAGCGTGGCGTCGCCCTCGACGGTGAGCTTGTTCATCTGCAAGACGGTGGTCTGGCCGGTGGTGCCGATCGACTCGGAGCTGATGTAGTAGGGAGGGCCGGACACATTGCGCGGCAGCACGTAGGGGGCGCGCAAGGTGGCGCCGGTGGGCTCGTTGACGGTCTGGTAGGACGCGGCGAAGTCGAAGGAAAGCGAGCCGGGGACGACGCGGTATTTCTGGCTGGCGGCGGTGCCGTTGCGGGGGCCGATCCAGCCGTCCCAGTCCTTCATCTTGAGGCCGCTGCTGCCGGCGCCGCCGACCGAGGCCGCGCCGTAGACGTCGGCGCCGTCGATCCAGAGCGCACCATTGGCGGTGGACTGGACGGCAACGCGGGCGTTGTCGCGGGCCACGGAGGAGCTCCACGGGACGGAGGGCGTGGCGGGGTTGTTGTCGGGGTCGGACTGCCAGCTGTCGAGCCAGGCGCCGCCGGTGGCGTAGATGCTTTCGCGGGCGAGCAGGCCGTAGGCGAAGAGGCTGCGGCTGCGGTCCGGCGGCGCGCCGGGCGAGCCGGAGGTGGCCACGGAGAGTTTGAGCCATTTTTCAATGGTGCCGGTGCCATCGCCGAGGGCGATGCGCGCCTTGGCCACGACCACGGGCTCGGTGCCCGTGTAGCCGGAGACGTGGACGTTGACCTCGCCGGTGGCGCCCTTGCCAAAATCGAAGTCGGAAAACTGACGCGAGGCATCGTCGCCGGCGGTCGTCCAGCCGCCCCAGGCGTTGGCATCGCCGTTGAGCGCGGCGGTGAGCGACCACATGGCCTGCTCGAGGCCGGTCTCGGCGAGGCCGAGGGCGGCGTTGGTGTAAAAACCGCGATTGGACAGACGCGTGGCGCCGCGGCTGAGCGAGAGCTGGCTGGCCAGCACGAAGGCGAGGACGAAGCTGAAAATAAGGACGCTGAGGAGCGCGCTGCCCCGGCGGGACCGGAGGTGGCGAGACGGACGGGAAAGATTGGATTGCAAGAACATGGCGGAAGGTCGGCGCGGGGGCCGGATCAGTTGATTTTTTTGTTACGCAATACGCAGCGCGCCGAGATGACCTGGCTGCTGGTGGAGCCCGTGGAGGTGTGGTTCTGGGCGAGGCCGAGGCTGATCTGGATCATTTTGGTGACCGCTCCCGCCGCGGCGGGGGAAGTGGCCAGGGGCAGTTCGCTGCCGGTGATTTGGTAGGCTTGGAAATCGAAGGACGTGAGCCCCGAGGCCAGGGTGGTGGTCCGCCCGGCGCTTGTGCGACTGAAGGTGTTGCGCGACGAATCATAGGCGTAGACGACGGCCGCGCCGTCGACGGTGAGGGTGAGCGTGTTCTCGTCGGCCCAGGCGGCGTTGGAGGCCTGGCGGGCGTCCTGGCTGAATTGCTGCAGGAGGCGGCGCGCCTGGGCCTCCATGTCGGCGTATTGGCCCATGCGCAGGCTACTGCCCATCATGAAGATGAACGCCGAAACCACCGCCGCCAGGATGAGCGCCGATATGCCCGTCGCCACCATCACCTCGGTGAGGGTGAAGCCGCCGCGGCGATGACCACGGCTCCGGCGCACGACGCGCTCAGATGTCGGCAGAACTGCTGTAGTAATAGTCATGGAGTCCGTTCTTGGTGTAGCGCATCCGGTAGGTGCGTTCATGGGCGCGGCCGTCGACCGACGAGGTCCAGTTGGCCCGGATCACGATCTCCTTCATGTTGGCGAAGTCCGCCACGTCGGAGATCTGGCGGGTGATGATCACGCGGTTGTCCAACACGCTCTCGTCCGAAAAGGTCGCGCCCACGTCGATGCGGTCCTCCGCCGGCAACGCGACGATGCCGTCCCAGTCCTCCATGCGGAGGCGCTCCATCTCGTTTTGCATCACCTGCGAGATCGCGGTGGACGTGCGGGCCACGTCGAGATCACGCGCGCTGATCTGGATGCAGATGATCGACGAGATCAGGCCAAACGCCAACACGCAGGCCGCCATCATGACCTCGATCAAGGTCAACCCGCGACAACCGGTGGTGGCCTTGACGCGCCGCGCGGCGGCGGTGACTGGGACGGACGTTTTCATGGCGAAGCGAGGCGGATTTAAACCTAATCATACCTACTTCCATGCCATACCAGTAGGGACGATAGTCCCTATTTTTACGCTTTATTAACACCAATGTGTAAGTGCACGCCGACTAGGCGCTTGCCCTAAAGGCTTTTTTCAGCGTCGGGCCCAGCGTCCCGCCAGCAATCCGCAGATGACCAGTTGCAGCGGGTGGTAAATGAGCAACGGCAGCAAAATCACGCCCAGCCTAGCATCGCCGGCAAAGATCAACTGCGCCATCGGCACGCCGGCCGCCAGGGACTTCTTGGACCCGCAAAAAATCGCCGCGATCCGGTCCTCCGTGGAGAAGCCCAGCCGTCCGCACGCCCACGCCACCACCCAGAACACCAGCGCGAACAACGCCGCCGCAGCCACCAGCGACAGGCCCACGGTCTGCCACCCCTGTCCACTCCAGACCCCTCGTTTCACCGAATCGCAAAACGACGTGTAGATGATCAGCAGGATCGTGCCGCGGTCGATCAGGTGCACGCCCTGCTTGTGACGCTTCACAAAGTCCGCCAGCCACGGCCGGCTCAACTGGCCCGCGATCAACGGCAGCACCAGCCAGACAACCAGGTCCAGGATCACTCCCCCCACCGACCCAGCCGCCGTCGCGTCGCCTCCCAAGGCCAAGCCCACCCACAACGGCGTCAAAAACACGCCCAGCAGGCTGGACAACGTGGCGTTGAACACCGCCGCCGGCACGTTGCCGCGCGCCGCGGAAGTCATCGCCACCGACGACGACACCGTGGAAGGCAGCGCGCATAAAAAGAAAACTCCGAGTCCCAGAGCCGCCGGCAACATCTCGCCACCAACAACATAAACCGCCCAACCCACCAACGGAAACACCACGAACGTCGCCGCCTGCACCACCGTGTGCAGCCGCCAGTGCAGCGCTCCCGCCTTTAGCGCAGCAAACGACAGCCCCGCCCCGTTGAGGAAAAAGATCAGCGCCACGCCGATCTTGTTGAGCACATGCGCGTGCAGCCAGCCGCCCTCGGCCCCCGGCCCGGGAAACGCCCACGCCAGCAACACCGCCAGCACCATGCCTGTCAGGAACCAATCGAACTTTAGCTTCATCACGCGAAACACCCTCCACGCAATGACCGTGCCGCCCGCGCGTTGCACCCCCAAAACCCTATGTCCACGACTGATGCCCTGCTCCGCCCGCGCAAATACCTGCGCGCACGGGTTGCACCCCGCGCCGCGTCGGCGACACTCCCCGCCTTCCCATGAGCGACGCCGCCTCATCCCACGGGCGGCCGCCGGCCGCTTTCAACGAAAGCCTCCTGCTCGCGATCCTCGCGGCCGTGCAGTTCACGCACATCATGGACTTCATGATCATGATGCCGCTCGGCTCGCACCTCATGCGGGTCTTCGACATCAACCCCGGCCAGTTCAGCCGGCTCGTCGCCGTCTACGGCGTGGCCGCGGCCGTCGGCGGAGTGCTCGCCGCGCTCGTCATCGACCGGCTCGATCGCCGCAAGGCCCTGCTCGCGCTCTACTCGGGCTTCATCCTCGCCACCCTCGCCTGCGCCCTCGCGCCCACCTACGGCTGGCTGCTCGCCGCGCGCGTCGCCGCCGGCGCCTTCGGCGGCGTGGCTTCCTCGCTCATCATCGCCATGGTCGGCGACGTCGTGCCGCCGGAACGCCGCGGCCGCGGCATGGCCGTCGTCATGACCGCCTTCCCGCTCGCCTCGGTGCTCGGCGTGCCCGGCGGACTGTTGCTCGTCAACGCCTTCGACTGGCACGCACCCTTCATGCTCATCGTCGGACTCGGCCTCGTCGTGCTCACGCTCGCCGCCCTGCGCATGCCGGCCATCCACACCGAGCGCGGCAACACCCACCCGTTGCGCCAGATCGCCGAGATCGTGCGTCACCCCGTGCACCTGCGCGGCTTCGTGCTCACCGCCGCGCTCATCTTCGGCGGCGGCCTCATGATCCCCTTCATGGCCCCCACCATGGTGACCAACGTCGGCATCGCCGAGGACCACATCTGGATGATCTACCTGTGCGGCGGCGCGGCCACCTTCTTCAGCACGCCGCTCTTCGGCCACCTCGCCGACCGGCACGACAAGCTCCGCGTCATCGCCGGCATCTCGGTGTTCACCATCGCCACCGCCCTCGTCATCAGCCGGCTCGGACCCGTGCCCGTGTGGATCGCGCTCATCGTGACCACGCTCTTCTTCGTGACCATGTCCGGACGCTTCGGCCCCGCCATGGCCATGATCAGCAACGCCGTCGAACCCCGCTACCGCGCCGGCTACATGAGCCTCAACAGCACCGTGCAACAAGCCTCCAGCGCCACCGCCAACCTCGTCGGCGGCCTCATGGTCGTGCAAGCCGCCGACGGTCGCCTCGCCGGCTACGACCGCGTCGGCCTGCTCGCCGCCGGCGCCTTCGCCCTCACCATCGCCGCCGGCGCGTGGCTCCGCGCCGCCGCCCCCCACGCCGCCCGCAACCTCCCCGCCGAACCCGTCCCCGAAAAAGACTAACCAGATACGTTAGTCTTTTTCGGGCGCGTCCGTCGCATAATTCCGCCACGCAAGCGCCGTCGTCACGCGGCCATTCCGCCTTTGCCATTGCCGCGCAGCGCGTTCGGGCATAGGCTGCGTTTACCATGATCGACGTTATCAAGAAAACCCTGCTGGCGGGCGTCGGGGCCGCCGTTGTCACCAAGGAAAAGATCGAGGACTCCCTCGATGAACTCGTGCGCAAGGGCAAACTCTCCGCCGCCGACGCCAAGATCGTCGCCGAGAAGATCGCCGACCAAGGCAAGCGCGAGTTCGAGGCCGCCTCCGACGGACTCAGCGCCAAATTGAAAGACCTCTTCAACCGCACCGAGGACGACACCCGCGTGCGCCTCGCCGCCCTCGAGGAACGCGTGCGCATCCTCGAAACCCGCCTCGCCGAGCCCCCCACCCGCAACGGCGAACCGTGAAGCCCGTCGCCTTCCTCGGCCACGCCGTCCGCGCCAAGGAGATCATCGCCGTGCTCGCCAAGCACGGCTTCGCCGACCTGCTCGCCCAGATCGAGCTCCCCGCCGGCATCCTGCGCCGCATCCTGCCGCAGCCCGCCGTCCGCCGCTCGCACTACGAACGCCTCCGCCTCGCCCTCGAGGAACTCGGCCCCACCTTCATCAAGGCCGGCCAGCTCCTCAGCATGCGGCCCGACGCCATCCCCGCGCCCCTCGTGCTCGAGCTGCGCAAGCTCCAGAACGCCGTGCAGGCCGAGCCGTTCGCCGACATGCGCGCCGTGCTCGTCGACGAACTCGAGGGTGAACCCGCCGAGTTCTTCGCCACCTTCAACGAGACCCCCGTCGCCAGCGCCTCCCTCGCCCAGGTCTACTTCGCCACCCTGCCCGGCGGCCGCCCCGTCGCGGTGAAAATCCAGCGCCCCGGCCTGCGCCGCACCGTCGAGGCCGACCTCGACCTGCTCGCCTGGTTCGCCCACCAGCTCCACCAACGCGTCGACGCCCTCAAGCCCTACGACCTGCCCTCCGTCGCCGCCGAGGTCGCCCGCGGTCTGCGCCGCGAACTCGACTTCCGCAACGAGGCCCGCAACCAGCGCTACTTCAACGCCCTCAACCCCCACCCCGAGCGTGTCTTCGCCCCCGACGTCGTCGACGAACTCACCACCGAGCGCGTGCTCGTCATGGACCGCATCGACGGCCTCGCCGTCGGCTCCGCCGCCCTCTCCCCCGAGACCGCCCGCACCGTCGCCGCCCACGGCGCCGTCTCCCTGCTCGACCAGGTCCTCGTGCGCGGCTTCTTTCACGCCGACCCCCACGCCGGCAACGTGCTCGTCACCCCCGACGGCCGCCTCTGCTTCCTCGACTGGGGCATGGCCGGCCACCTCACCAAGCGCCTGCGCCACGCCCTCGCCGACCTCTTCATCGCCGCCGCCGACCAGGACGCCGAGCGCATCGTGCGCATCGCCGCCGAGCTCGGCAGCCCCGGCGGCCGCGCCGACCTCCGCGCCATGGAACGCGACATCACCCTCGCCCTCCGCGAGGACTTCAACCGCGCCATCGGCCACGTCGAGCTCGGCCGCGCCATGCTCAAGCTCCTCTTCATCTTCGGTCAGAACGGCATCAACATGACCCGCGACTACTCGCTCATGGCCAAGGCCGTGCTCTCCATCGAGGAAGTCGCCTCCGCGCTCGACCCCGACTTCGACCTCAAGGCCCACGCGCGTCCCGTGCTCACCGAGCTGCACAAGGAGCGCACCAGCCCCCGCGCCCTCTGGCGCGAGACCTCCGCCGCGCTCCGCAGCACCCTCACCGGCCTGCGCGACCTCCCCTCCGAGATCCACCGCATCATCCGCCGCGTCGAGCACGACGACCTCACCATCCGTTTCCAGCATCAAGGCCTCGACGACCTCGACGACGCGCTGAAAATCTCCGCCAACCGCATCGCCCTAGGCTTCATCAGCGGCTGCCTCGTCATCGGCAGCTCGCTCATCGTCGCCGCCAAGAACGGCGACGTCACCCTCCTCAGCGGCGCCGGCTACGTCATCGCCGCCCTCATCGGCGCCTACGTCGCCTACGGCATCTTCCGCGAAGGCCGCTAAAGCTGCGGGGTCCAACTGTCGCCTCCTGCTCTCACCACGGCCTTTGGATTTAGAAGACGGGACTTGGACTCCGGGGGGGCTAAGGAAGTCGTGCTCCGCGATCAATTAATCGCACGTAATCCGATGTTGGTTTGCCAAAAATTCGCGAGGCGCTTGGTCGAAATTACTACTTATTAATAAGTAGTTTAAGACACAAAGTCGCAGGACGATGGCAACTCTGATGGGATTCTAGCCATAAAGATTGCAAACCCCAGATAAACGGACTTGGTAAAACGCGCGAGGGCCACGCCTCGCCTTGGCCCTCGCCCATACCCATTCTCGATGGCCATGCGGCAGACGCCTGAAGTTGTGTGCGTCAAGTTCTGCAAAAGTGGTTTGTGGGTCGTGGCTGGGTCTGGAGGAAAAAGGATTTTTGGGATGGGGTGCAGGGGAAGGGGCTTTGCCCCTTCCCCGCTCTCCCCCGGGTTGGATTTAGGCGGCGTTGGTGTGGCGG
>JAUWBF010000030.1 GCA_030601755.1 Verrucomicrobiota bacterium
GTCATGCCCGTCGTGGTCGTGATCATCGTGTTCATGGCCGTGCCTGCCGTGCGCGTGGCCGCGACCGCCGTGCTCGTGCGGATGCGCGCCCTCCGGCCAATCAACCTCGTTCCAGTGCCACAACTTCGGCGCGGTCTCGCAGGTCTGCTCGGCGAACTCCGTCACCGTGCCGTCCTTGCGCAGCGTGTAGCCCGGAGGCGGGTTGGCGGCCTTGCCCAGATCCTCCTCGATCGCCTCCAGCGTCTCGGCCAGGCGCTTTTCCAACTTGGTCAGATCGACCGTGCCGAGCGTGGCAATGGCCACCTTGCGCGCGGACGGATCGAGCCGGACGGCCTCGATGTCCGGCTCGCGCTTCAGGAACTCGGCGAGCGTGTGGGTCCAGGAAGGGTGCATGCGTGCGGCCAACGTGATTCGCGCGCCGCGCTTTGGCGAGGCGAAGAATCATTCGGCCGCGCACCATAAGCCCGCCTCCCGCGGTCTTGAAGGTTGTCAACCGCCCCCGCACCGCGACACCGTCTCCGCTTCCCGCATGATCGGCCTCAACGACGACACCGAAAACCTGGCTCCGCCGCCTGCACCCGCGCACGCGCCGCGGCTGGTCGCGAGCCTGTTTTCGACCGGCGGCATCCTGCACAAAGGTCTCAATCTCGAGCACCGCCCGCAACAGGAGCACATGGCCCGCGCCGTGGCCGACGCCTTCGTCTCCGACCGTCCCCTGCTCTTCGAGGCGGGCACCGGCGTGGGCAAGTCCCTCGCCTACCTGCTGCCCGGCATCATCCACGCCGTCGACCAGAGCCGCCAGCTCGTCGTCTCCACGCACACCATCGCCCTGCAGGAGCAGCTCGACACCAAGGACCTGCCGCTCTGCCGACGCGTGTTCTCGACCGACGAGCGCACGAAAAAATACGCCGACTTCAAATCCGCCGTGCTCCTCGGCAAGGGCAACTACCTCTGCACCACGCGCCTCGCCGCCGCGCTCAAGGACAAGCAGGAACTCATCCCCACCGACGAACACGCCGAACTCCAGCGCATCGCCGACTGGGCCGCCACCACCGCCTCCGGCCTGCGCCACGAGCTCAATCCCCTGCCCCCGCCCGAGGTCTGGGAACTCGTCAGCGCCGACTCCTCCGGCTGCTCGCGCAAGCACTGCTCGCACGACCACTGCTTCTACCAGCGCGCCAAGGCCCGCATCCGCCAGGCCCACGTCATCATCGTCAACCACTCCCTGCTCTTCGCCCTGCTCAACGCCGCCGGCGACACCGGCGGCAACACCCGCGGCGTGCTCTTCCCCGACGACTTTCTCGTGCTCGACGAGGCCCACACCGTGCCCTCCGTCGCCACCGACCACTGCGGCCTGCGCATCAGCAGCTACGGCGTCGAGCGCCTGCTCAAATACCTCTTCAACCCCCGCGCCAAACGCGGCCTGCTCCGCCGCCTCGGCGACGCGACCGACCAGCAGCTCGTGCTCGACTGTCTCGAGGCCGCCCACCAGTTCTTCGCCTTCATCGAGGAGCGCCTGCTCGTCAAACAACCCATCGTGCGCGTCCGAGAGGAAGGCTTCGCCGAGCCCTGGCTCGACGCCCCGCTGCAAGCCCTGCACAAGGCCGTGCGCGGACGCGCCGACCGCATGGACGAAGGCCGTGACCGCGACGAGCTCATGGACCAGGCGGGCAAACTAAAAACCCTGCTCGGCGGCCTGCGCCAGTTCCTCCACGTCGCCGACGCCGACTCGCAGGTTTACTGGGTCGAGCGCTCCGGCAAGCGCCGCACCATCGTCACCCTGCGCACCGCGCCCATCGACATCGCGCCCTTCATCCGCGACACCATCCTCGGCGGCGACACCGGCGTCGTGCTCACCAGCGCCACCCTCGCCATGGGCGGCCGTATCGAGCCGTTCCAGCAACGCATCGGCGCCGAGCACGTCGAGACCGCCGTCGAGTATTCACCGTTCGACTACGCGCGTAACATGCGCGTCAACGTCGCCGTCGACATCCCCCTGCCCGACCGCGAGAACGCCGCCCTCGCCCTCGAGGCGCTCACCGACTACATCGACTTCTGCACCCGCCGCACCACCGGCGGCAGCCTCGTGCTCTTCACCAGCTACTTCGACATGAAGCGCGTCGCCGAGGAACTCGAGCCGATCTACGAACGCGCCAACCGCCCCTTCTTCATGCAGGGCCGCGACCACTCCCGCACCGAGCTCGCCCGCCTGCTGCGCGAAGCCGGCAACGGCGTGCTCTTCGGCACCGACAGTTTCTGGACCGGCATCGACATCCCGGGCGACTCGCTCTCGCAAGTCATCGTCACCCGCCTGCCCTTCGAGGTCCCCACCCACCCCGTGCTCGAGGCCCGCACCGACTGGATTCGCCAGCGCGGCGGCAACCCCTTCAACGAACTCACCCTGCCCGACGCCCTGATCAAGTTTCGCCAGGGCATCGGGCGGCTCATCCGCAGCGCCACCGACCGCGGCGTCATCACGTTGCTCGACTCGCGCATCGTGCAAAAACCCTACGGCCGCCTCTTCCTCGAGTGCCTGCCCCAGCGCAACATCGTGCGCATGAACCGCCTCAACCGCATCGAGAAATTCCAGCCCTACCGCTGAGCCGCCCGCCCCCCCTTTGCCCGGACGGCTTGCCCCGCGAAAAAGCGCTAATAAGTTACATTTCGTGCAAAAAGACCTAGCCGACCGTCGTCGCGCCGGTTTCTCTGCACGCTCCACATGATGCAGCTGGAAACATCCGCCCTCACCGACGTCGGCAAAGTCCGGTCCAACAACGAAGACCGCTACCTGTTGGACGACGCGTTGCGCCTCTACGGCGTGGCCGACGGCATCGGCGGCCTCCCCGGCGGCGAGCAGGCCGCCCAGCGCGCCGTCGACACCGTGCGCGCCCACCTCCTCAAGCAGGGCACGCCCGACCTTTCCCAAGCCGTCACCCTCGCCAACGAGGCCGTCGGCCAGCTCGGCGAAAAACTCAGCCCCGGCCTCGGCATCGGCACCACGCTCAGCGTTGGCCGCTTCGCCAACGGCGTCATCGAGATCGCCAACGTTGGCGACTCCCGCTGCTACCGCCTCCGCCAAGGCGAGCTCACCTGTCTCACCGAGGACGACTCCGTCGAAAACGACGTCAAGCGCCGCCGCGCCAAGGGCGAGCTGGTGTTTCTCCGCGAAAGCCAGCGCCACGCCCTCACCCAGTGCGTCGGCCAACCCATGCCGCTCACCCCGCCGGTCGCTCGCCACCCTGTCGAACCCGAGGACATGTATCTCTTCGCCACCGACGGCATCACCGGCATGATCCCCGACCACGAGCTCGCCCAGTATCTCGACTCCGGCCACTCCGTGGAGACCATCCTCGAGTCGATCATCAGCGAAGGCCTCGCCCGCGGCGGCAACGACAACCTCACCGGCGTGCTCGTGCGCGTGCTCTCCGCCTGACCCCCCATGGACCGCGTCGCGCAGTTCACCGCGCTGGTCGAGCGCCAGCCCGACAACCACCTCTTCCGCTTCAGCCTCGCGCAGGCCCTGCTCGCCGCCGGCCGCGAGACCGAGGCCGAGCCCCACCTGCGCACCTGCGCCGAGTCCAAGGCCGACTGGATGCTCCCCCGCATCCTCCTCGGCAAACACCTCCTCAAAACCGGCCGCCCCGACGAGGCAAAGCCCGTCCTGGAAAACGCCCTGCAACTCGCCATCGAGCAGGACCACGAAGACCCCGCCGCCGAGCTGCGCGCGATCCTCGCGGGACTCTGACGGACCCGAAGCGTTTTAACGCAAAGGCGCGAAGACGCCAAGGTCGCGAAGAAACCCGTCCGTCGGCGTCGCCAAGCCATGCGTCATTGCCCGCTGGATACACCTCCGAACGTAGGGCCGGACCTTGGTCCGGCCGCGCTGCGCGAACGTTCGCCTCCAACGTAACCCTCCCTCAAAGCGGCCTCACCAAGGTGAGGCCCTACGTGAGTAAAAGACCGGCGTGCCGTTGCATTGAAAGATTTACTCCGGCCAACCGCCCACCTCACCCGGCCGTGCCGCCGCCTTCGCCGCCGCCGCACTTGGCAAGCATCGCGTCTCAGCGTTTTTGCAACTCCTCGGGCGAGACCTTCTCGATCTCGTGCTGAAGCATCCACTGGTGCCCGAACGGATCGGTCACGCTGCCGCTGCGAAAGCCGTAGAATTGATCGGCCACGGGCATGACCGCCGTGGCGCCGGCGGCGACCGCGCGACCAAACGCCGCGTCGGCGTTGTCGACCATCAGGCAAAAGGTGATCGGGCTTCCCCCAAGCGTGGCCGGGGACTGGTTGCCCCATTGCGGATTTTCATCGGCGAGCATGACCAGGTTGCCGGCGATCAGGAGCTCGGCGTGGCCGACCTTGCCGCTCGCCTTGTCGGCCAGGCGAAATCGCTCGGTCGCTCCAAACGCGGCCTTGTAGAAATCGATCGCGCGCGCCGCGTCACGAACGGTGAGATAGGGGCTGAAGACAGGATAATCGGTGATAGGAGTGCTCATGGGGAATGCGTTGGTTAAGGTTGTTTCACAGACTCAACGAAGCAGCGGGCGCTTTCCGGACAATCGTTCTCAAAAATGTTCTTTCAACCCGCGGTCACACTTCCCCCGCTCACCTCGTCTTCAGGTTGTATGAACACCCAAGCCACCGACTCCGACCAAACCATCGCCCCTGCCGATCTCGCCACCCCCGATCCCCTTGCCGCCTCGCGCCAGGCCCTGAACGATTTTGGCCGACACTACGACTACGACGTCGGCTACCTGCTTGAGTTGGCCGACGCCTCCCCCGAGGCCTTCAGCGCCTTCGAGGCCGCCATGCCCATGGCCCGCGTGCAACACGCCGCATCCACCGAGGACCTGCACATCGCCAAGATCGCCGGCATGCGCGCCCAGGACTGCGGCCCGTGCACCGAACTCGCGCTCAAGATCGCCCGCGAGGCCGGCGTCGCCGAGTCCGTCATCCAAGGTGTCCTGCGCGGCGGCAAGGGCCTCACGCCCGAACAACGCGACCTCCACGACTACGCCCGCGCCGTCGCGCTCAACGAGGAGATGGACCCCGCACTCCTGCCCCGCCTCGAAGCACACCTCGGCCGGGCCGCGCTGGCCGAGATCGCCGTCAACCTCGTCGGCATGCGACTCTACCCGACCTTGAAACGCGCGCTCGGCCATGCGAAGAGCTGCGCGCTTTTCCCCGCCCTGCAATGACGCCGTCCACGCCCGATCCCCGCGCCGCCGAGTTCGAGTCCCATCGCGACGTGCTCATGGGCGTCGCCTACCGCATGCTCGGCTCCGTGAGCGACGCCGAGGACATCGTGCAGGACGCGTGGGCGCGTTGGCGCGACGCCGGCCAGCTCGACTCGCCGCGCGGCTGGCTCGTGCGCGTGGTCAGCCGCCTCTGCCTCGACCGGCTCAAATCCGCCCGCGTGCGCCGCGAACAGTATTTCGGCACCTGGTTGCCCGAGCCACTCGTCGAGGCCCACGCGGCGCCCGCATCCGACGTCGAACTCGACGACAGCGTATCCATCGCCCTGCTGCTCGTGCTGGAGAAACTCTCGCCGGTGGAGCGCGCGGGTTTTCTCCTGCACGACGTGTTCGGGCACGATTTTTCCGAGATCGCCGGCATCCTCGAAAAGTCCGAGCCCGCCTGCCGCAAGCTCGTCTCCCGCGCCCGCGAACGCGTGCGGGCCGAGCGTCCGCGCTTCAACGCCAGTCGCGCCGAGCACGAGACGTTGTTGCAACGCTTCCTCGCGGCCTGTCGCCAAGGCGAGATCGCGCCGCTGCTCGACCTGCTCGGCGAAGACGCCGCGCTCTACTCCGACGGCGGCGGCAAGGCCAGCGCCGTGCCCAAGGTGCTCACCGACCGCGCGGTCATCGCCAAGTTCTTCATCGGCATCCTGCGCAACCACGAAGCCGCCGGCCGCGAGATCCGCCCCACCCGCTTCAATGGCGCCCCCGGCGTCGTGTTCATCGAGGACGGCGTGGTCGTCAGCGCCATCACCCTCGACGTCCGCGACGGCCGCATCGCCGCGATCTACGGCCACCGCAACCCGGATAAGCTGCAGGCATTCACGCGACGAGAAGCATAATATTTTGGTAACATTCTACGGACAAATGCGCTAACAAAAAGCCTCTCTTTGTTATGCGCCCCTACCCGCTCATCCTCGGCCTTTCCCTGCTCGCGAACCTCGGACTCGCCATCGTCCACTTCAGACAGCCCGACCCCACCACCGCGGCCACGCCGACCTCCGTGACGGCCGAAGTTGCCGCCAACGACAAAACCCCCACCGCCACCCACCGCGAGTTCGAACAACTGCCCGCGCTGGTCAGTCGCCTGCAGACCGGTGACCTCGCAACCGAGCTCGACGAACTCCGCCGGCTCGGTCTGCCCGAAGACACCATCAAGACCCTTGCCGAAGGCGCCATCATGCGTCGCTTCCGCGAAGGCATGACCGCTCTCAACCGCGACGGAAGCATCAACTACTGGCAGGGCGGCTACGCCCAGACCAAGGAGCAGCGCGAGAAGCAGCAAAAGATGATGCAGCTGATGCGCGATCTGCAGGAACAGGCGCGCCTCGCCGGCATCCGCTGGGACATGATTTCCAACTATGGCGACGAAAGCGTTCTACCTGAGGACAAGGCTCTGCTCGTCGCCCGCATCAAGCAGGATCACGACGAGATGCGCTCGCAAATTCACATGGAAGCACAGGGCCTCATGCTTGAGCGCGATCAGGAAAAGCTGCGCTTCCTCAAAGAGGAATTTGAGAAGGACCTCGCCGCCGCCCTCACCCCACAGGAGCTGGAGGAGTGGAATCTCCGCAACTCAAACACCGCGCGCCAGCTCAAGTCCCAACTCGCCAACATGCAGCCGACCGAGGAGGAATTCCGGCAAATCTATCGCCTGCAGTCCGTCTTTGACGAAACCTGGTCCTACGAAACCCGAGGCGGCAACATCGACTGGCAAAAACGCGGCGCGGACGAGAAAGCCATGAAGGAGGAGATCGCTGCATTGCTCGGCCCCGAGCGCTACGCCGACTACACGAAGTCGACCGATCGCGAGTTCGGCACCCTCTCCAATCTTGAATACCGCCTCGAGTTGCCCGCCGGCACCGCCGACCGCCTCTACGCGATGCACGCCGACTCGGACGCCGCCGCCAAGGCCATCCGCGAAAACAAGCAGCTCTCCAAGGACGAGCAGAAGGCCGCGCTCAAGACGCTTGCCGACAAGGTCACCGCCGACATGACCGCCGCGCTCGGCGAGGAGGGCTTCAACGCCTACCGCAACCAAGGCGGCCACTGGATCGAGCAACTGCGGCGGTGACGCGGCAGCAGGCAGCGCATGTAGGGGCTTCGCTCGCGAAGCCCGTTGAACGTGACCGGTCGGCGACGTCGGTTTACGCAAGGCACGCCCAACGGGCCTCGCAAGCGAGGCCCCTACGCGGGACTCACGCCCGCCCGAGCAACCGTGCGCGGGTCGCATCGTCGACCGGGGCGCAGCTGCGGTAGCCTTCGCCGTGTTCGGGTAGGGCGTCTGCAAACGCGGCGCGCGCGTCCGCAGAGGTGAAGTCGAGGCCGATCAAGGCGCGGCCGATGCGTTCACCGGACTGGCGGTAGTTGAAGTAGACGATGTCGGCGCGGTCGCGCACGAGCTGGTCGAGGAAGTCGTGCAACGCCCCCGGACGCTCGTAGAAATCGAGCCGCAGAAACAGCGGCGCGGTCAACAGGTCGCCGCGCAGCGCGATGGCGCGGAAGGCCACGTCGACCGCGTCGCCGACGTCCGTCCACTCGTAGCCGCCGGCCGTCAGCTTCGCGGGCAGCGCGGCCAGCGCGGAGGCGTTGTCGGCGGCGAGCGTGAAGACCGGCCACGCGCCGTCGGCGTCGGTCTTGCCGTATTGGAAATCGGTGATGTTGAGCCCGGCGAAGCAGCCGTCGAGCAGGCCCAGCATCGTGCCGGGACGCTCGGGGATTTTGACGCGGATGGTCCGCGCGTGGCCACCGGCGGAGCCTTGCGACTGCGCGATCAGACCAAGCTGGAGAAAGTCGATGTTGGCGCCGGTGATGACGATCAGGACACGCTTGCCGGCCAGCGCGGCGCGATTTTTCAGAACCGCGGCCAGGCCCATCGCGCCGGAGGGCTCGGAGACGCAGCGTAGTTGTTCCCACAATACACGGATGGCGGCGCTGACCTCGGCGTTGGTCACGGTCTCGACGCGGGCGAGCGTGTCGCGGCAGACCTCGAAGGGCAGCGCGCCGGCCTTCCGCACCGCAGTGCCGTCGCAGAAGATGTCGACCTGGTCGAGCGCCACGGGATGGCCGGCGGCGAGGCCGGCCTTCATCGAGGCCTGGCCGACGCCCTCGACGCCGACCAGCTCGATGGCGGGCCAGTAGGTTTTGAGCCAGTTGGACACGCCGGACACCATGCCGCCGCCGCCGATCTGGAGCCAGGCGGCGTCAAACGGGCCGTGTCCCGAGAGCACGATCTCGTCGGCGAGCGTGCCCTGGCCGGCCATGACGAGCAGGTCGTCGTAGGCGTGGATGTAGACCGCGCCGTTGGCGGCCTCGTCGGCGCGCGCGGCGGTGACGGCCTCGTCGTAGCTGTCGCCGGAGAGCACGATTTCCACAAAAACGCCGCCGTGGTGGCGCACGGCGTTTTGCTTCACGCGCGGGGTCGAGCGCGGCATGTGGATGCGGGCCTTGACGCCGAGTTGCCGAGCGGCGAGGGCGACGCCCTGCGCGTGGTTGCCGGCGGAGGCGGTGACGACGCCGCGGGCGCGTTCGTCGGCGGTGAGCACGGCCATGCGGTTGCACGCGCCGCGCCACTTGTAGGACTTCACCGCGGAGAGATCCTCGCGCTTCACCCAGATCTCGGGGCCGGGTTCGTCGCCGGGCAGCGTGAGGCGCTCGAGCGGCGTGGCCTGGCCGAACCGGTAGACACGCTCGCGGGCGAAGAGGGTTTCCTGACGAAGGCGGCGGTCGATGGGCAGTGGTTCGGTCGTGGACGACATGGCGGCGCGGTTGCGAGGCGTCAGACAATCCGCGGCGGCGCGGGGAAACAAGCCTTGGTCTGCGAAAGTAGCGCAGGCTTCCAGCCTGCATTTTTAGACGGTGGCAGGCAGGATGCCTGCGCTACTTTTCCGGGCACGCAAAAGGCGGGCTCCGGAGAGCCCGCCTTGCGATTGGTGCGATCAAGCCCGCTCAGTCGCCGACGCGCAGGAAGCGCACGGCGTCGACGACGACGTATTCGTTGGCGTCGTTGGTGATCTCCACGCTGCCGGTGGCGGTGTTGGCGCCGACGGCGAACGTGTAGGTGCCGGGGAGATCGTTCCACTGGCCGCCGTTGACCTCCTGGTTGACGTCGAACGTCTGGGAGCCGCCGGTGTGATAGACGGTGATGGGCGTGTCGGTGGCGCGGTTTTGGTGCGAGGTCCACCAGACGGAGACCTTGTATTGGCCGGCCACCTCGATGGTGGGCGTGAAGCGCACCGACTTGTTGCCCTTGTCGCTGTGGCCGTCGTGGTAGGAGCGCGTGTCGCCGTAGTAGCCGGCGCTGTTGCTGGTGGACCAGCCGCCGATGGTCACGATGCCGGGGTCGGCGACCGGCCCCTTGTCCATGATGATGTCGGCCTCGACCTGCGGTTGATAGACGAACTTCACGGCGTCGGCGGTGACGTAGTATTGGGGGCCGGTGGTGCCCGAGTTGCTGACGAGGACGTTGCCCGTGGTGCCGGCCTGGAAGTAATAGGTGCCGAGCGACTGCCAGGACGAGCCGTTGGCGGTCTGGTCCCGGTAAACGGTCTCGGGGGAAGCGGCGCCGCCGTGCGTGATCGTGTAGGGGACGGCCGGGCAGCGGGCTTCCTTGGCGCTCCACATGGTGAACACCTCGTAGAGGCCGTCCTTCATGATGGTGGGCGTGTAGCGGATCCACTTGTCGCCCTTGCCGGCGTTGTCGTCGTGGACCCAGTAGGAGCCGTGGAAGTCCTTGGTTCCCGAGGTGATGTTCTTCCAGGTTCCGTGGACCTCGCTGCCGGTGCCGCCGTTGTCGATGATGATGACGTCGTCGTTCACGCCGGGTCCGCTGTCGTCGCCGGTGAGGAAGAGGATCGAGGCGACGTTGCTCTTGCCGCCCGCAGGCCCTCTGTATCGGACATACCGATACAAGTTGGTGTCGCTGACGGCGGCGATGGTGTAGGTGCCGGTGTTGCCCGTGAACGTGTGGTTGGGCGCGACGTTCACGGTGTGGAGCACGGCCACG
Organism: Verrucomicrobiota bacterium; assembly: GCA_030601755.1. GTDB lineage: Bacteria > Verrucomicrobiota > Verrucomicrobiia > Opitutales > Opitutaceae > JAUWBF01. The sequence continues at coordinate 10,246 of JAUWBF010000030.1, forward strand.
CCGCTGGTGAAGTCGGCGGTGTTGGAGCCCTCGAAGACGCCGCCGACCATGAGGCCGCCGTTGTTTTGCCGGGGCATGTAGCGGATCTGGGTGATGCGCGTGGGGGCGCGCAGATCGAGTCCCGTCCAGCCGTTGGTGACATCGTAGTAGTAGGTGTAGCTGTTGCTGAACGGCGCCGCCGGTCCGCGGGAGTAGTTGTAGAGGTCGCCGACACCGATGACGTCGCCGCCGACGACGCGCAGGGCGTCGGGATCGGCGTAGGATTGCATGTGGGCGCGGGCGATCTCGCCCCAGTGGGAGGTGGGTTGATAGCTCCAGTCCACCAGCATCGCGGGATGGGCGGTGTCGCTGAAGTTCCAGCCGGTCCAGTGGAGATTGTTGACGTTGACCCAGTCCATCATGCGGGGAACCCAGGTCTCGTGGGACTCGAACGCCGGATGCGGGGAAAAGTTCGTGCCCGAGGGGTGCGCGAACTCGCCGAGGAGCACCGGGTAAAGGAACGCGGCGTGGACCACCTTCGACTGGGGGTAGCTCTTCCACGGATACACGTGGCTGTCGTAAACGATGCCGTTGCCCGATGCGGTATCGGTGAGCGCGTAGCCGTTGGGGCGGCCTTCGAAGCCGGGCATGATGCCGCTCAGGTCGTAGCCCCAGTCGCCGCCGCCGGCCAGGACGATGTTGTTGGCGCCGGTGAGGCGCACCGCGTTGAGCAGGCCCTGCATGCCGGGTCCCTCGGAATCGCCGTCGCGCCAGACCTGCCAGCCGGTGCCGTAGGGTTCGTTGAGCAGGCCGAAGAGGACGGCGGGGTTGTTTTTGTAGCGGTCGGCGGCATCGCTCCAGAACTCGGCGTCCGCGGTCTTGGCCTTCTCGTAATTGTGGAGATCGAGGATGACGTAGGCGTCGAGCTCGCTGGCGCGCGCGATGATGGCATCGACCTTGGCCTTGTAGCCGGGGCCGATGGTCGAGTGGAACCAGTAGGAGTTGCTGACCGCGAGGCGGAAGACGTTGGCCTTCCAAGTGCCGACGGCCACGTCAACTGAGTTGAGGAAGTTGCGGTCGTAGTTGCCCTCGAGCCCGCTGAGGTTGACGCCGACGAGCCGGACGCGTTCGCCGGTGGACTTGACGACGATTTGGTTTCCTTGGGTGGCGAGTTCGGGCGGGACGGCCTGCAGGGAGCCGGCGGCGGCCAGGGTGAACGCGATGGCGGACCAACGGACTTTGCGCGCGAGGGAGTGCCAGGAAGGCGTTCCTCCGCGCACCATCGAGGGGGTTTTCGATCGGATCATGGATGGGTGTTCTTGGGTTGTCCCGTCGCGAGGTTGCGGCGGGAAAGGGGCGGCGACAAAGACGGCGCAAACAAACGGCGACGTCGGTCGCATTGGGGTAAGGGGCGCCGAAATCCGGCCCGCCCAGCTGTCCACAACCCCTCGCGAATGTAAGGTCGATTTCGCTACAAAACCATCATCACCACTATGGATTTCGGATGTCGTGAGGGGCTGAAGCCCGCCATGCGGGGTGATGTCCCCAAGCGGCAACTTTCCTATCTTCGCCTTTGCCCGACGCGGGCGAACCGGTAGCATGCAGGCGTTTTCCCCGCCCACGCTTTTTTCTTCATCATGCTGACCACCTTTATCCTCACCGTCATCGGCCCGGATCGCTCGGGTCTCGTCAAGGCCGTCGCCACGCCCATCGCCGAGCACGGCGGCAGTTGGCTGGAGTCGCGCATGTGCCGCCTCGGCGGTCAATTCGCGGGCATCCTGCGCGTCGAGGTGCCGGCGGAGCGCGCGGAGGAGCTGGGCGCGGCGCTGGGGGGCCTGGAGGCGTCGGGGCTGAAGGTGACGTTGCTGCGCGAGGATCTCGCGCCGGCCGCGGGTGACGCGGGCGCGACGAGGGCCACGCTCGACGCGGTGGGCCAGGACCAGCCGGGCATCCTGCGGCGGGTCACGGGCTCGCTGGCCGCGCACGGGCTGAACATCGAGGACCTCAGCTCGGAGCGCACGGACGCGCCGATGGGCGGCGGCACGTTGTTCAAGATTCGCGCGCTGCTCACGGTGCCGACGGGCGTGGCGCTCGACCAGGTGCGCGTCGATCTGGAGACGATCGCGCCGGACCTGATCGTCGAGTTGAAGCCGATGGCTTGAGCGCGGCGAGGCCCCCGACATGACGCGCCGCCGGCCGAGTCTGCCGCCCGAGGAAGCGCCGGAGCCCGCGCCGGTCGAGCCGGCCTCGGTGAAGCATCGGCTGGGGCATCAACGGGAGTTCGTTCACGCGAATCCAGAGGGAGAGGCGGCGCTCGCCGATCCCAACGACGTGCAGGCGATCCGGCGGGCGAATCTCGCCGAGCAGCAGGCGCACGAGGACGCGTTGCTGCCGCCGATGGACGGCTCGGCGCGGCGGCGGCATTGGCGCGATTATTGGACGGTGATGTTGTTGGGCAACGGCGTGCTCGGTCTGGCCGCGTGGCTGGTGCCGAACGTGGTGGTGCTGGTGTATGCGGGCGCGGGCATGGTGGTGCTGTCGCTGGGCATGACGTGGCTCTACGTGTTTGTGCTGGATGCGCGGTGAGCAAGGCCGGCGAGCGCCGGTTGCGAGGCCAGAGCGGACAGGCGCGTTCAGGTCGCGGCACGCGGCGCAAAAAGGGGCTCCCCATGGAGCCCCGTGTGCGTGAAACCGGGTTCGCCGCTCGGCGGCGTGCGAACCCTGAAGTGGTGGTCGATTGTCGGGAACGTTGCTCAGAATTGGTAGCGAACACCGACCGAATAGAGCCAGGGGTCGAGCTCGAGGCGGGTGACGTTGCCCGCGCCGGCGTGCACGTCGGTGCGGAGCATGGCGCGCTTGACGTCGACGTTGAACGCCCAGCCGTCGGCGACCTCGTAGTCGAAGCCCACCTGACCGGCGGGGCCGACGCTGTAGCTGTCGAGCTTGAGACCGGCGGCAAGGTCGTCGTCGAAGATGATCGTGAGGTTCACGCCGGCGCCGACGTAGGGGCGAAACTTGCCCTCGGGGTTGAAGGTATACTTGCCGAGCAGCGTGGGCGGCAGGTGCTTGAAGCTGCCGAGCGGCGCGCCGGCGGAGCGGACGTTGTGCTCCTGCGGGATGGTGAGCACGAGGTCGGCGGACCAGTGGGCGTTGAAGGCGTAGCTGATGTCGAACTCGGGGATCCACTTGTCCTCGATGTTGACCGGCACAGCGGGGTTGGTGGAGCCGTCGGTGGTCTCCAAGTAGGTGGCGGCCACGCGCACCGACCAAGGGCTGGCGGCAAAGCTGACGGCGGGAGCGACGCCGGCCGCGAGCGCGACGATAACAACGAGGGAACGGAGGGATTTCATGGAGGGTTGGTTGGTGATTACGGGATGTGATGACGCCCATGCGGCGTGCTGTTGTGCAGACTAGCCGACCGCGTCGCCGGCCGATGCGCATGGCTTGGCGAGGGCTGCGCAGAGGTTGCGCGGCCACGGCACGGGTCGATGCCGGGCGAGTTTTATACTTTGCTTACAGGAAAGTGGCCCGCACAGGGTGCGCATTCGACGAATTTGCTCACAGTGATGCATCGCCCTGGCGGCGATCCAACAAACCCTAAACCCTATGAACATCACCAAAACCCTCCCCCTGCTCGTCCTTGTCACCGCATCCGTCGGCATCGCCCGCGCGGACAACTTCTTCCAAGCCTCCCTCTGGGCACCCGAGCCCCAGCTCGTCGACTCGGCCGAGGATGTCAGCGGCATCCGCCTCCAGGTCTACGGCGAAAACCGCAACGTCACCGGCCTCGACATCGGCTTTGCCCACTCGACCACCGGCGACTTCAAGGGTCTCGGCGGTCTCTTCACGATCTACAATCACGTCGGCGGCACCACCACCGGCGTGCAATGGGGCCTGTTCAACCGCACCGAGGGTCCCGTCACCGGCTGGCAGGGCGGCTGGGTCAACGTCAACACCGGCGAGCTCACCGGCCTGCAAACCGGTATCGTCAACTGGAACGACATCGACACGGTTGACGTCACCGGCGTGCAACTCGGCTTCGTCAACGCCGCCAAGCATGTCCACGGCGTGCAACTCGGCCTCGTCAACTTCGCCGAGACGCTCAAGGGCGTGCAGATCGGTCTTTGGAACCAGGTCGATTCGCGCGACTGGGATCAGTTCGACCCGCTCCCCAAGGTCTTCCCGATTCTCAACATCGGCTTCTGATTAAACGGCGCCCACAGACTGCTCTCGAACGCAGTCCCCGACTTATCTCGCAGCCCCGGCCCGCGCCGGGGCTTTTTTTGCGTCAACGCCCCGCCGCCGGCAGCGCGTCGACCAGCGCCTTCAACGCCGGCGACGCCTTGCCGCGCTGCCACGCCACCATCAGCTCCCACTTCGCGGCCGCATCCTGTAATGGCTTCATAACTACGCCCGGCGCCTGCATCGACGCCGCGTGCCCCGGCATCAACGCCACCGCGCCCTCCGTAACCACCACCGACAGGCCGTGCGTCAGGCTGTCCGCGTCCTGCACGAAGCGCGCACGAAACCCCGCCCGCCGGCACAGCCGCGCGACCCACTGGTTGTGCCCCGGCAAATCCTCGTCGGGCGCGCCCACGAACAACTCCCGCTTCAGATCGGCGAGCCGCACCGCCTTGCGCCCCGCCAACGCGTGGTCCTCCGGCAACACCGCCAGCACCGGCAGCACCGCGAGCGTCTTCACATAAAACTCCGTCTTCAGCAACGCTCCCGCCTGCCCCAGCAACGCCACGTCGAGCTCGCCGGCCCGCAGCGCCGCGATCTGCTCGCCGGGTGACAGATCACGCATCTTCACCCTCACCTCCGGATGCGCCTTGCGCAGCGCCGCCAGCGCCGGGTTCAGGTAGTCCACCGCCGCCGACATCAGGTAGCCCACGCGCAGCTCCGCGCTCTGCCCGCGCGCCTGCCGCCGCACCCCGGCCAGCGCCGCGTCGAAGTCCGCCAGCACCGGCCGCATGCCCTCCAGCAACGCGTGCCCCGCCGCCGTCAACGCCACCCCGCCCGGCCCGCGCTCCAGCAACGCCCCGCCCGCCTCCTGCTCCAGCGCCTGCATCTGCCGCGTGAGCGTCGACTGCGACACCCGCAGCCGCTCCGCCGCCTTGTTCAGGCTGCCGCACTCCACGATGGCGAAAAACGAACGCAACAAGTCCAGGTTCACGCCGCGCAGCGTTATGCGCCGCACGCATGACGGCAAGCCGTTCCTCGCAGTATGCCCCGCCCCGTCCCGGTGATAATCTCTTCGGCATGAACTCCACCGCTTCCACCAACAACACCGCCGCCGGCAACACCGCCCGCGCCCCGCGCGCCACCCACGCCCTCCGCCTCGCCGCCGCGGTCCTGTTCGCCGGCACCGTCGCCCTTTGGGCCGCCACCGGCGCGCACCGCGGCTGGACCCAGACCAGCAAGGTCGTCCTCCAGCAAGACGAGATCACCGGCATCGATTTCCCGGTCCACCAAAAAACCTTCGTCGCCGGCGTCGAGGTGCTCGCCGTCGGAGTGGCCTTCGCCGCCGCCCTCGTCACCGCCAGCCTGCTCACCAACCGCCGCCGCAAAGTGTAACCATAATGGTTACAAAACCGCCTTTTCCCCACCTGAAACCAACCCGCCAACACCATCATGAACACCGCCCGCATCACCCTAGCCTCCCTCGTCCTCGGCTCGATCGCCCTGGTCTCCGCCCACGCCGCCCCGCAGTCCTACGATTTCAAGGACCCCAAGGGCGTCAACAACGTCCAGTTCAAGCTCGACGCCCCCCTTGAATCCATCACCGGCACCGCCACCGGCGTCACCGGAACGATCACCTTCGACCCCGCCGCGCCCGCCGCCACCAGCGGACGCATCGAACTCGCGACCAAGAGTCTCACCGTCGGCAACCCGGTGATGCAGGAGCATCTCCACGGCGCCAACTGGCTCGATGTCGGCCAATACCCGGTCATCTCCTTCGAGGCCGTCTCCGCCGCCAACGTCCGCAGCCAAGGCTCCCAGATCCTTGCGGACGTAACCGGCCGGCTTACCGTGAAGGATGTCACCCAGGAGGTCACAGTGCCCGTCTCCTTCACCCGCCTCGCCGACAAGCTCGGCGCGCGCCTCGGCGATGACAAAATCAAGGGTGACCTGCTCGTTGTCCGCGCCGCCTTCGTCATCAACCGCGGCGAGTTCAACATTCAGCCCGGCCAATACACCGACAAGGTCGCCGAGGACATCCACCTCTCGCTGGCCATCGCCGGCGCCTCCCCCCGCGAATAATCTGAGCCAATCCTTGGCCACAGAGTTCACAGAGCCCGGACACAGAGAACACAGAGTCGATCCACCCAAAGATACTTCATCACCCTGCCCTCCGTGACCTCTGTGTCCGAGCTCTGTGTCCTCTGTGGCCCACCTCCAAAATCCTCCACCTCTCCCTTCACTGTCATGAACACCGCAGTCACCACCACGCCCACCGGCATCCACCACATCACCGCCATCGCCGGCGACCCGCAGGTCAACGTCGACTTCTACACCCGCGTGCTCGGCCTGCGCCTCGTGAAAAAAACCGTCAACTTCGACGACCCCACCGCCTATCACCTCTACTACGGCGACGCCGCCGGCTCGCCCGGCAGCATCGTCACTTTCTTCTACTGGCCCGGCCTCGAGGCCAAGGGCCGCGTAGGCTCCGGCCAGAACACCGCCATCGTATTCTCCGCCCCCGCCGGCTCGCTCGACTTCTGGCAAAACCATCTCAGCGCCCACGGCGTCGTTTCCCATCGCCGCGAACGCTTCGGCGAAACCGTCGTCGCCTTCGCCGACCCCGACGGCATCCCGATCGAGATCGTCGCCGTGGCCGAAGACAACCGCGCCGGCTGGACCACCGCCGACATCTCCGCGGCGCAAGCCCTGCGCGGCCTGCACACCGCCGAGATCACCGTGCGCTCCGCCGCCAAGACCGAGGCCCTCGTCACCGGCGTCATGGGATATCAACTACAACGCCGCGACGGCGCCCGCGCCCGTTTCGAGGCCGCCGGCGGCGGCGGCTCCGGCCATTACATCGACATCATCGCCGATCCCTCCGCCCGCCCCGGTGTCGGCGGCGCCGGCACCATCCACCACATCGCCTGGAGCGTGCCCGACGACGAGACCGAGCTGTCCATGCAGAGCGCCCTCGCCGCCGCCGGCCACCTCGTCTCCGACGTGCGCGACCGCAACTACTTCCAATCGATCTACTATCGCGAGCCCGGCGGCGTGCTCTTCGAGATCGCCACCGCCAACCCCGGCTTCGCCATCGACGAGGCCCCCGAGTCGCTCGGCACCGCCCTCAAGCTCCCCGCCCAGTTCGAGCGCGCCCGCTCCCAAATCGAATCCCTCCTCCCGCCCCTCGGGGCCAAATAAATACTAACCAGCTACGTTAGTCTTTTCCCGAACACCCGTCACATTCACCACCGAAAACCACCACCATGAGCACCAAGATCAAAGTCATCTTCCACAGCCTTTACGGGCACACCCATCAACTCGCCGAGGCCATCGCCGAGGGCGCGCGTTCCGTGCCCGGCGTCGAGGCCGAGGTCCTGCAAGTCGCCGAGACGCTGCCCGACGAGGTTCTCGCCAAGATGGGCGCGACCGAGGCGAAAAAAACCTTCGCCCACATCCCCGTCGCCAAGGCCTCCGACCTCACCGACGCCGACGGCCTCATCTTCGGCAGCGGCACGCGCTTTGGCAGCGCCTCGGCGCAGTTGCAGGCCTTCTTCGATACCACCGGCGGCCTCTGGGCCAAGGGCGCGCTCGTCGGCAAGGCCGGCGGCCTGTTCGTCTCCACCGCCACCCAGCACGGCGGCCAGGAAAGCACGCTGCTCGGCATGCAGACCTTCCTGCTCCACCACGGCATGGTCGTGGTCGGCGTGCCCTACGCCGCGCCCGAACTCTCGCACCTCGCCGACATCACCGGTGGCTCGCCCTACGGCTCCGGCGTCATCGCCGGCACCGACGGCAGCCGCAAGCCCTCCGACAACGAACTCGCCATCGCCCGCTACCAAGGCAAACACACCGCCGAAATCGCCGCCAAGCTGGCGGCGAGGTAAACGCGAGGAAGACGGACATTCCTGTCCGTCGGTTTGTTCGCAATCATCACCACAACGGCGGACAGGAATGTCCGCCCTCCATTTTTCAGTCATGAATCTCCACGCCCCCGCCAACTCCATCCGCCTTGGCCCCGCGCTGAACCAAGCCCGCGGGGTCGTCATCCTCATCCATGGCCGCGGCTCCTCGGCCGAGGACATCCTCGGCCTCGCCGATGTCTTTGGCCGTGACGACCTCGCCTTCATAGCGCCGCAGGCCGCCGACCACACCTGGTATCCACAGCGTTTCCTCGCGCCGCTCGCGCACAACGAACCGGCGCTGTCCTCCGCGCTCGCCACCATCGACGCGCTCGTCGGGGAAGCGCTCGCCGCCGGCGTGCCGGCCGAACGCATCGCCCTCGCCGGCTTTTCTCAGGGCGCCTGCCTCGCTCTCGAATACGCCGCGCGCAACCCGCGCCGCTACGCCTTCGTCGCGGCGCTGAGCGGAGCGTTGATCGGCCCGACCGACACCCCGCGCGACTGCGGCGACCTCGAACGCACGCCGGTGTTGATCGGCTGCGCCGAGCATGACGCCCACATCCCGCTCGAACACGTCGAGCACAGCGCCGCCGCGCTCTCCGCGCTCAACGCCGACGTCACGAAACAGATCTTCCCCGGCTCGGCCCATACCGTGTTTCCCGCCGAGGTCGAGTGGTTGCGCAAACAGGCCGCGGTCGCCGCCGGCTGAGGCTTGCCAACGACGCGACGTGCACGCCTGCTGGGGAAACGCCAACCCCGCTTCGACCATGCAAATCCACGTCGCCATCAACGGCAACCGCCAGCCCCCGCAATCCGAGGAACAGCTCCGCGCCAAGATCACCGCCGGCGACATCCCGGCAGACGCCCTGTGCTGGCACGAGGGTTGGAACGACTGGCGTCCCGTCAGCCAGGCCTACCCCGAACTCTTCGCCGGCGGCGTGGCCGTGCCACCACCCGTGCCCGCCGCGCCCGCCGACGCCGAGGCAATTCGCCGCGAACACATCAAGCACGAGGCCTCGGTGCGCTCCATCGGTTCGCTCTACCTGCTGGGCACCGGCCTGCTGACGTTCGCTGCGATCGCCGGCCTGCTCACGTTGTCCAACGCCCCCGCCGATTCCGAGACCGAGGGCGTGTCGGTGGCCGTCAGCGTGCTGTTGCTGGTGTTCGCGGCGCTGTATTTTCAGGTCGGTCGCTGGCTCCGCGCGCTCAACCCCAAGGGCAAGACCCCCGCGACGATCCTCGCCATCATCGGCCTGCTGGGCTTCCCCATCGGCACGCTCATCAACGCCTACATCCTCTATCTGTTGAACTCCAAGAAGGGCGCCGTGGTCTTCTCCGCCGAATACGCCGCGGTGCGCGCGGCCACGCCACACATCCGCTACAAGACGTCGATCATCGTCTGGATTTTCCTGGGCCTGCTCCTCGCGCTCTTCGCCGCCGCGCTGATCATCCCGGCGTTCGCGCGCTGAAAGCTTGAGAGAGTAGCGCAGGCATCTTGGCTGCATCCGAGTTCGACGGCAGGCTGGAAGCCTGCGCTACTTGCAGGGCAACCCGCTCACTAAACTGACGCGCTCACCGCCCCCCGCGTCACAGCGGCCAGAACATCAATATCGCCGGCACGCCGAGCGCCACGATAAGCAGCTCGAGCGGCAGGCCGAGACGCCAGTAGTCGCCGAAACGAAAGCCGCCCGGACCGAGGATCAGCGTGTTGTTCTGGTGGCCGATCGGTGTGAGAAACGCGCACGACGCGCCCACCGCCACCGCCATCAAAAACGCGTCCGCGTTCACGCCGAGTTGATGCGCCGTGCTCAACGCGATCGGACACATCACCGCAGCCGTGGCGGCGTTGTTCATGAAGTCCGACAACGTCATCGTGACCACCAGCAGCACCGCCAGCGCGGCGATGGCGTTGCCGTGCGCAAACGTCGCCAGCAGGCCCTGCGCGACAACGTCCGCCGCGCCCGTCGACTCCATCGCACCGGCCACGGGGATCAACGCGCCGAGCAGCACGATCACCGGCCAGTCCACCGCGTCATAGACCGTGCGCGGCGAGATCACCCGCAGCGCCGCGCAGAGCAGCACCGCGCCCGCGAAGGCGATCGCCGTGGACAGCACGCCGAACGCCGACAACGCCACCGCCCCGCCCATGATCGCCGCCGTGGCGATCGCGCGCCCCTTGTCGGGAATGCGAATCGAACGCGCCGCCAGGGGCACGCAGCCAAAGTCGTTGGCGAACCCCATCACCGCCTCCGGCGAGCCCTGCATGAGCAAAACGTCGCCGGCCTGGATCGGCGTCGAGCGCAGCCGCCGCACCGAGCGCCGGCCCTGCCGCGAGAACGCCAGGAAATTGATCCCATGCCGCGTGCGCAGCCGCAGCTCGCGCGCGGTGCGGCCGATCACGAACGCGTCGGGCCGCACCGCCAGCTCGATGAGCGCGATCTCGTTGGCGTCGCCGCCCTTCTTCCCCTCGCCGGCCTTGTCCTCGTCGCCGGCACCGGCATTCGCCGACTGCGCCTCGTCGGCGGGCCGATCATGCGGCACGGCCTCCTCGAGCTTGAGACCGAGGCCGGTCAGCAGCGACGTCAACGCCCGCGGCTCGGCCTCAATGATCAGGATGTCGCCGCCGCGCACGATCTCGCGCGGATCGGGCACGGCCACGCGGAACCGCCCGCGCACCAGACCCACCACCTGCGCGTCGGCCTCGGACAGGCTTTCGCCGACCTCGCGCAGCGACTTGCCGTCGGACTTGCCGTCCGCGATCACGCGCGCCTCGGTCAGGTAGGCGCCGATGTCAAAACCCTTGGCGCCCGACGGTTCGCGTGCCGGCACAAGGCGCCAGCCCAGCAACGCCACGAAGCACACGCCCGCGACCGCGACCGTCGCGCCCACCGGCGAAAAATCGAACATCGAAAAACCGCCCCCGACCTCGCCCGCGCGGAAGCTCGACACGATCAGGTTGGGCGGCGTGCCGATCAGCGTGGTCATGCCGCCGAGGATCGAGCCGAAGGCCAGCGGCATGAGCACGCGGCCGGGCGGCAGCTTCTGTTTGCCCGCGATCTGGATGGCCACCGGCATGAGCAGCGCGAGCGCGCCGACGTTGTTCATGAAGGCCGACAAAAACGCGCCCAAACCCGTCAACGCGCCGATGGTCAGCGTCGGCCCCGCCGAGGCCGGCAGCACGAACTTCGTGGCCACGTCGATCGCGCCCGAGGTCTGCAACCCGCGGCTCAGGATCAGCACGCACACCACCGTGACCACCGCCGGATGCCCAAAGCCCGCGAACGCGTCCGCCGCCGGCAGCAACCCCGCCAGCACGCACGCGAGCAGCGCGCCCATCGCCACGAGGTCGTGCCGCCAGCGCCCCCACAAAAACAACCCCGCGGTGGCGGTCAGGATGGCGATGATGATGAGTTGATCGAAGGTCATGACGCGGTCGGACCCGCTGGGTCCATGACCGACAATCTCCGCCGGCCGCACGCGTGCGCAAGCAGCGCCAGCCGAATCATTCAACAAACCCGTGCCATCTCCGAAGGGCGTTGCCTCGCTGCGTAAAACCCGCCGGACTGCCGCCGACGTGGACGCGTGCCGCGTTACCCCACCCCGATGCGCTCCACCCTTCTCATCACGATCCTCTCCGTCACGCTCATCGCGACCGCCTCGGGCCGGACATGGACCGATTTGTTCGGCCGCACGCTGGAGGCCGACTATGTCGGGTCCGACGCCACCTCCGTCACGCTTCGGCGCACGAGCGACGGGCAGGTCTTCAAGCTGGAGTTGTCGGACCTGCAGGATGAGGACCGCGAGTTCGTTCGCTCCAAGCAACCCGCCCCGGCCTCTCCCACCTCCCCGACGGTCTCCGCGCCCGCCGCCACGCCACCTCCCGTCATCCCCGGCACGGAAGCGGTGCTGACCCCGCCGGAGGAACCCTTCCTCGAGTTTCAGCCCCGGCTGAAGGCGTTCCGCTTCGGCGACGAAACCATCCCCGCCCGCTACCTCGGCGTCATTTCGGTCGTCGAGCGCACCCTGGGGCGCTCCCCGCGCACGCGGGCGAGCGGTCTGAGCATTCGTCGCGACGGCGTCGTCGTCCTGACCTCGACCAACAATCTAAAGCCGCAGCTCCTGGAGTGGACGCCCCCCGACGCCTCCGTCGACCTCGTCGAGAGAAAACCCGTGCCGCGCGTCTACGGGCGTCCATCGGAAGGAGAGACGCCGAACGAGCATCTCAGCTTTTCCCCGACCTCGATCGCCCATGATCGCGACGGGGCCATGCTGATCACCCTGGTGTCGCCCTCGGGCAACGGGATCTTCCGCATCACCGGGACCTCGCCACTCACGCTGAAGCGCCTCAACACCCTTCCCGCCGGTTGCGTCCTGCAGGTGCCGTCATGGGACGATGAATACGCCTACGTCACCTACCGGCACGCCGTCACCCGCCATCGCCTGTCGTCCGATTCCGCCGAGGCGGCGGACAAGGCCTTTGCCATCGAGGGAGAAAGGGTGATTCTGGACCGGACGCTCATGCTCGGTCCGGGGCAGGTCATCGTCGGCCTGAAGTTTTTCACGGACCTGGTGGACGCCCGCGGCTATCCGCTCTCGCGGTTTTACGGCATCTACGTCGACAAGGCCGCCGGCGGCTATTTTCTCTTCGCCGCCGGCATGCTGGGAGCCATGGACGTGCATCCCGTGGAAAACCGCCTGATCCGCGAAAGCAAGGACGCGCAACGCCGGGCCATCCTCACCGAGTTTACCTTTCGAAAGCCCTGACCGCTTCGGTGCAACGCCAGCTTCTAGGCTGGTATTCAGGACGATTTCCAAACCGGCAGATTGCTCCGGTTAATACCCTACGACGACAGGAAACTTCGGGCTTCCCGCCTGCCTGCGCCTCCGCAAGCTCCTGCGTCGCATGAGACTACACATCGCCCGCGCACTGTTGTTTTTCATGGTTTGCCTGCATGGCTTCGCCCAAGGGGTCGGCAGCACGGAGCAGGAAGTGCTCAAGGCCTACGGACCGCCGCAACTGCAACGGGACGGCAGTGCCGGCACCATCTGGATCTACGCCAACGGCACGCGCCTCGTGCTCTCCAAGGGCGTGGTCATCGAGACCAACGTGTCCGAAAAACAAGCCGCGCCGGTGAAGTCCGAGGTTCGCAGCGACTACACGACGCGCACGCTCGAACCGGCGCCGACGCCGCATCAGCAAACCAACCGCGCAGGCCGGCCGCAGCCGGAGATCAACCTGAGCCCGCTCGCCATCATCTTGGTCGTGCTCGGCGCGCTTCTCTCGGTGGCCGCGGTCATCTGGCAGATCGTGCTGGCTTTCCAAACATCGGTGGCTTGGGGAGTCTGCAGCCTGCTTGTTCCGATGGCGGGGGTCCTGTTCATTTTCATGCATTGGAGCGAAGGCAAAAAACCGCTCGCACTCTACCTCTCCTCCATGATCCCGGGTGGCATCGGCATCGCGCTGATGATTCCCTGACAATACTCAAGCACGAGGTCACAAAATGGGCCGACGGTTGGCGGGCTCCCAGTCGCCGTCGCCAAGGTAGTCGGTGACCAGCGCGCCCACGGTCAGGCCAAAGTGTTTGCTGACGGCGGCCGCCCCCGCGTCGGCGGCTTCGGCCTCGACGAGGAATCGGCGAAACCGCTCCACGTCGCCGATCAACGCGCGCGTCAGCACCTTCGCCAGATGGTAACTCTGCATCTGGCCCTCGTCCTGACGATTGAAGCCCCGGCCGCTCCACAAGTCCTGAATGGTCCCGGCATCCCAGTAGGTGGAGAGCGTTTCCTTGATCCGGTCGTAGTCGGCGGTGTCGCGTCCGGTCACCTGCTGCTCGCAAAGCTGGGCGACACCCTCGTTGAGCCAAGCCGGCAACGGCAGGTGCGCGACCAAGGCGTGCGTGAGTTCATGCGCCAGCACGGACTCCGCCTGCGACATGTTCAGAAACGTAAACACGAAATGCCCGTAGCCGTGGTTGATGAACATGCCGCCGCTCATGGCGTTTTCATCCTCGGGCAAATACGCGGCCACGTATTCGTGGTAGGTTTCCAGATCGTGCGTGATCAGCACCGGGCATTTGCCGTGAAGCGACCGGGCCGAGTCCTGGCCCAACATCAGCACGATCCGCTTGCGAATCTGTTCTAGCCACACGAGCAGCCGCCGGCAAGTCGCCTCCGGCTGGCTGGAAACGAGCCAGCAGTTCGACGACTCATAGCCCATGTAGCCGTTGCCAAGCGCGGAACGCAGCAGGTGCACCCATTCCCGGCCTCGCCCGGTCCAGAAGCCATTGGCCGCGTCCGCAGCCAGCCCTTGCGCGTCGACGTTCACCGCCGCCCAGTCGGGTCGCGGAAAACGAGCGTTGGCTGCCAGCAACGGGAGCATCGCCAAACGCTTGGGCGCGGTCGCGGGGAAGCGACGCAAAAGTAGCGCAGGCTCCCAGCCTGCCTTCGAAATCAGGCCTGCCGGCTGGAAGCCGGCGCTACTTGGCTCAGTCCGTCTTCACGCCCTCCGTTGGCAAAGCTTGTTTCCCGGATACGTGATCGCCCTCGAGGAATCGGTCGGCTGGGGCCTCGCCTGCCTGTTCCTGCCGTTCGCCAGCCTGATCTTCACCATCCGTCACTGGGACGAGGCCAAGGCACCGTTTTTATGGAGCGTGTTCGGAGTCCTGCCGCTTGTCTTTCTGGGCATCTTTGTGTCGATCCCGCAAGCGGAACGTTGGCGTCGGTCGGACAACTTGGTCCGTATGAACACCGGCGATCAAGGGGCCAGAATCAATCCGCCGATGCGTTCAAAATGCGAACGATTGAGCGTCTTAAGCGGTTGCCCATAGCCAATGGCGGTGGCCGCGATCATGCAATCCGGCGTGCCGATGCGCAGGCCGCGACGGCTCAAGTCACGGACGATCCGTGAAGTCGGAAACCACAAGTCGTCATCAAATTCCAGCACGCTGAAACGACGGCTCTCGGCATCGGCTTCCGCGCGGGTATCGTAACCGGCGGCGAATTCCATCCAAGTGATGCGCGAGATCAGCAGCGGCTCGTCGTCGGGCAACGCGTCGACATAGGCGCGAGCCCTTGCCTTGGGGAGCGCCTTGGTGCCCTTGCCGTAGGCGATCAGAAAGTCGGTGTCGAAAATCACAGATTCCGCGCTTCGTAGGCGGCTTCGATGGCGGCCCAGTCCGCGCCCTTGCCAAAGTCGCCGGCCTTGGCCTTTGCATCTCCAGCCCGAGCCACCTTCGCCGGCAAAGCACGCGGCGTGATGCCATAGTCCAACACAGCCGCGCGAACCGATCGGGTGGAGCGCTTGGTGGCGACCTTGCGAGCGGGCTTCTTCGGTTTGGTAACGGTGGCCATGCTTTGCAGACTGAAGGGCGGCCCCGCGCATTGGCAAGAGCCCGAATGCCGCAAAGCTACGAGCGGCTCGCACAAAAAACGCGGCCCGGGAAAGCATCCGGGCCGCGTCTAGTATCCTGCTTTGCGGGAAATCTTAATTAATCCGGCCAACGAAAGCGCAGACCAAGTTCAAAGACATGCGCCTCGATGTCGGTCACCTTGAACCCGCCAAAATTGGCATCCTCATTCCAGAGATAACGATAACCTGCGTCCACAGTGACCCGCTCGCTCACGTTCCATGAAGCCAACGCTCCAAGTCCGTAACTGAAAACCCAGTCTGTGTCCGAGCCCGTGCCCACCAACGGCACCGTAATGCGACCGCGCAGGTAGTTCATGCCAACCGACGGTCCGAACGAGACATGTAGCGCATCCGAAGGGGTCCAGACCGCACGATAGGTAAACAGCACCGGGACGGTTTCCAAGTCACCGGTCGCGCCAAGCGGGTTGGTCCCCAGATCAAGCTCACCATAACCGACCTCCAGCTCGATCTGCTGCTGCCATTCTCCTCCATAGGTGCCGCCGAACTGGGTGCCGATCGCCAGCATGGCTCCGGCACCGTCGTCGACAAAGTCGCTGTCGGGCGAGATCAACAATGCGCTGACACGGGCATAGGGCAGGTTGTCGTTCACGTAGGCGTGCACGACGCCGACGGCGGACAGCGAAACGGTCAGGGCACAGAGGCCCAGGGTGAGTTTTTTGAGGTTCATGGTTTTGGTGTTTTTGGGTGCGTTGGAATGTTGGCGTGAGTTGGACAGCGCCAACTTGCTCCAATATCGGAGCATGTAAATGCCTAGGATCACGTAGGATCAAGCTCCGATTTTGGAGCAACCAAGGCAAAACGTCGTAGGACCGCAGATAAGGCGCATCCGCAACCAGCTCGGTCTTTCCCAAGAGCTGCTGGCCGCTCGCTGCGGCGTTGTCGGGTGGGATTTGTCGCGAGGCACGTTGGCCAAGATAGAGGCCGGTGTGCGCTGCGTGACAGATCATGAGGCGGCCTGCCTGGCTCTCGCGTTAAAAACCCCGCTGATCACTCTTTACCCGGCGGGCTTGGCCCAACGACTCGGGAAGCTGTCGTGAGAGTCGACGTCCACGGAAGTCTCATGAAGTCGACCGTGCGAGGCCGCCGGGCAGACACGCAGAAGTAGCGCAGGCTTCCAGCCTGCCTTCGAAACAAGGCCTGCCGGCTGGAAGCCGGCGCTACTGGGCTCAATCCACCTCCACGCCCTCGACGATCAGCCGTAGCGAGTCGAGGCGGAGGCGGGCGGCCTCGATGGCGGCGCGGGTCTGGCGGACGCGTTTTTTCGCGAGGTCGATCTCGGCGGGGCGCACGTTGTCGTTGAGCTTTTGCAGCTCGACGAGGCGTTGCAGCTCGGCGGTCAGCGTCTCGGCGGCGCGCTCGCGGGCGGCGGCCTTAATCGGCTCGGCCAGGGCCTTGGCACGGTCGGTCGCACCCTCGACGAGGTTTTTGAGGAGCGTGCCGTTGAACCCCGGCTTCTCAAGGAAGCGCGGGAGCGGGGCGTCCTCGACGTCGTCGTCGAGGTTCTCGTAGTCGGCCGAGTCGGTGAGGTCGGTGCCATGGATGTCGACCAGCACGCGCACGGGCGTGGGCGCGAGGAACTGGTCCACGTGCCACTTCGCGTCGGCCACGGTCTCGAGCACGAAGACGGCCTCGAGGAGGAGGTTGGGTTTGTCTGCCTCGAGCACGCAGAAGGCGGTGGTGCCGGCGGGCGAGTCGACGAGCAGGTCGATGCTGTCGCGGACCAGCGGATGATCGGCCGAGATGAACGCCATGTCCTCGCGGGCGATGGCGCGGGAACGGTCGTAGGTCGCGAGCAGACCGTCACGCGGGATGGACGGGAAACCCTCGACGTAGGCGTGGGCGGCGTCGAGGTGCAGGTCGCCGCCTTCTTCCTGACGGGCGCGCACGCCGAAGTGATCAAAGAGGTCGGCGAGCGTGCGGCGCACGAGCGGGTCGCCGTCGGCGGCGCGCACGCGCTCGACGACCTTGGCGGCGACGGCGGGGTTGAAGGAGTTGAGCTCGAGCAGGCGGTCGCGGCCCTTGCGGAGTTTGTCCTGGAGCGCCTCGCGGAAGCGCGCGGTCTCGGCGATGAAGGTCTCAAGTTTGTCGGCGGCCTTGGCCTTGAGCTTGCCCTCGCCGGTGGCGACGGCGAGCTCGAGCAGGCGGTCGCGGAAGGTGGCGGCGTAGTCGTTGCCGCCGTGCAGCGGGGCCTCGAAGGCGTCGAGTCCGCGGGCATACCACTCGGCCACGACGGCATCGGCGCCGCCGGCCATGACGGGCACGTGGATTTTGATCGTATCGGTTTGTCCGATACGGTCGAGACGGCCGATGCGCTGCTCGACGAGGCCGGGGTTGAGCGGCAGGTCGAAGAGCACGAGATGGTGGGCGAACTGGAAGTTGCGCCCCTCGCTGCCGATCTCGGAGCAGAGCAGGATGCGCGCGCCCTCGGGCTCGGCGAACCAGGCGGCCTGGCGGTCGCGCTGCACGAGCGGCAGGCCCTCGTGGAAGAGGCCGATGTTGACGTTGACGCGGTCTTTGATGGCGGCCTCGACGGCGAGGACCTTGCGCTCGTTGCGGCAGATGAGCAGGACCTTGGCGGGCGCGGTCTGCTTGAGCAGGTCGACCAGCCAGTCGATGCGCGGGTCGTCCTTGAAGGAGTAGCGGATGGAGGCGACGTCGTTGTTTTCCTCGGCCTGGAGTTCGCGGGCGATGCGGGCGTGCAGCGTGGGCGTGGCGCCGTCGAGCACGACCGGCAGGTGCTTGCGCTTGGGGAAGCCGGTCATGGCGGCGCGGGTGTTGCGGAAGACGACGCGGCCGGTGCCGTGCTGGTCGAGCAGGGTGCGCAGGAGGGCGTCGCGCGCGCCGGGCTTGCCGGCGTCGAGCGCGGCGAGGCGTTCGGCGAGGGTCTCGGGATCGCGGTCGAAGAGTTTGCGCAGGGCGGTCTGGTCGGCGGCGGCGAGGGGCTTGGCCTCGACGATTTTCTCGGCGATCTCGGCGACCGCGCCGTAGTCGGCGGTCTCGTCGAGGAAGGTCTCGAGGTCGGCGTAGCGATCGGGGTCGAGCAGGCGCAGGCGCGCGAAGTGTCCCTCGAGGCCGAGCTGGGTCGGCGTGGCGGTGAGCAGGAGGAGGCCGGGGGCTTTTTTGCCAAGTTGTTCGACGAGCTGGTATTCGGGGCTGGCTTCCTGCGGGGTCCAGCCGAGGTGGTGGGCCTCGTCGACGATGACGAGGTCCCAGCCGGCGGCGACGACCTGCTCGCGGCGGGCTTCGTTGGACGCGAGGAAGTTGACCGCGGCGAGGCCGAGTTGCGCGGAGAGGAAGGGATTTTTCCCGGGCTCGGCGGCCTCGGTGTCGAGGCAGCGTTGTTCGTCGAAGATGGTGAACCAGAGGTTGAAGCGCCGGAGGAGTTCGACGAACCACTGGTGGACGAGCGACTCGGGCACGAGGATGAGCGCGCGGGCGGCGCGACCGGTGGCGAGCAGGCGCTGGAGGATGAGGCAGGCCTCGATGGTCTTGCCGAGGCCGACCTCGTCGGAGAGGAGCACGCGCGGGATCTGGCGGTTGGCGACCTCGTTGAGGATGTAGAACTGGTGCGGGATGAGGTCGATGCGGCCGCCGAGGAAGCCGCGCACGTCGGACTGGAGGAAGCGGGTGCGGGCGCGCAGGGTGCGCAGGCGCAGGTCGAAGACCTCGGAGGGCTCGGCCTGGCCGGCCATGATGCGCTCGGCGGGCGAGCTGACGCTGGTGAGGTCGGAGATGTTGTCCTCGCGCACGCGTTGGCCGCCGCCGGAGTAGACGAGCAGGCCCTTTTCCTCGGACACCTCCTCGATGGCGAAGGTGACGCCGGCGCGGGTGGCGACGGTCTCGCCGGCGGCGAATTGCACGCGCTTCAGGACGGGCGTGCCGCGGGCGTAGATGCGGCGCTCGCCGGAGGCGGGAAACTCGATCGTGATCCGGGCGTGTTCGAGCTCGACCACGATGCCGAGACCGAGCTCGGGTTCGCGTTCACTGAGGCAGCGTTGACCGACAAAACCAAGGGACATAGCGGGTCAATACACGGACCGCGCCGACGGTTTTCAAACGCGATTTGGGGAAAGTTTCGCCGCGGGTCCGCGCAGCCCGAGCGCGTGCAGGAGGATGGCGCCGGCGACGGACACGTTGAGCGACTCGACGCCGCCCGCGCCGCGAATGGTGACGAGGCGCGTGCAGGCCTTGGCGACGGCGGGCGAGAGGCCGTGTTCCTCGTTGCCGAGCACGAGCGCGAGGGGCTTGCGGGCGGCGGCGGAGGCGGCGGCGACGTCCTCGGGATCGCCGCCGCGGGTGGCCGCGCCGACGACCTCATAGCCGGCCTCGGCGAGTGCGCGGGCCAGCGCGACGAGATCGGGCGCGCGCCACACGGTCGCCAGCTCGAGTCCGCCCTCGGCCACGCGGTGCGCGGCGTCGTTGGGCAGGGCGGCGTCGGGGTGCGCGGGCACGACGAGGTCGGTCACGCCGAAGAAGGCCGCGGTGCGGGCGATGGCGCCGAGGTTGTGGGGGTTGCCGATGCGATCGAGCAGCACCAGCGGCGCGCGGCGCGCGGCCCAGCCGGCGATGTCCTTCGGCGTGGGCGCGCGCGGCGGCTCGGCCTCGACGACCGCGACCACGCCGCCGTGGTGCACGCTGCCGGAGATCTTGGCGAGTTCCTCGGGCGGGACGCAGCGATAGACCTTGCGGGCGGCGGCGAGGGCCTTGCAGAGCGGGCCGAGCTTGCGGCCGGTGGACTCGTCGAAGAAGAGCCGGCGAAACGACGCGGGGTCGCGCTCGAAGCGGGCCTTCACCGCGCCGATGCCGCAGAGGGTGAGCTCGGGTTTCGGCTTCTTCATGACGCGGACGCGGAGGGTGCGGGAGACGCGGGGACGGGAGGCGGGTTCAGGGACGCGACCTCGCCGACGATGGTGAACTCCTCGCGGTCGTGGTAGAGGTGGCGCACGCGGAAGCCGGGGGCGTGGCGCGAGAAGACCGAGTCGGCGGCGCGCACCTGGCGCAGGAGCGCGAGAGCGTCCACGCGGCCGAACTTGAGGATGACCACGAAGCGCCGGCACCAGCCGCGCTCGATCCACGGTCGTATCAGATTTTCCATGACATGATGCGGTTCCTCGACGAGGTCGCAGAACATCCAGTCCACAGGTTGGCCGCCGGGCGGTTCGAAGCGGAAGGCGTCCTCGGGGCGGTGTTCGATGAGGGGGTTGTCGAGCGCGCCGAGTTTGAGCGGGCCGTTGTCCACGGCGATGACGCGCGCGCCGCGCTTGGCCGCGCTGAAGCTCCAGCCGCCGGGGGCGGCGCCGAGGTCGACCACGGTTTCGCCCTCGGCGGGTTCGCGGCCGAGCACGAGGTAGGCTTCCTCGACCTTGAGGTAGCTGCGGGAGGGCGCGCGCGCGTCGTCGGCCATGCGGCGCTGGCCGTTGAACCACTGTTCGCGCGAGACGTAGGCGCGCTTGAAATCGACGAAGAAGACGAAGAGGCCGCGCACCATGAGGACGCCGCGGGGTTTGTCGTCGATGGCAAGGCGGGCAACGCGGCCGAGGCGCTTTTTGAGGTTTTCGAAGAACACCTTGGACACGCCGGCCTGGCGGCGACCGAGTCCGTCGAGACCGGCGGCGGATTCGAACAGGCAGGGCCACTCGGCCTGGAAGCGCTCGTCCTTCGCGGAGGCCAGGAACGTCTCCATGATGCGCGCGGCGAGGGCGTTGACCGACTCGCCGGTGACCTCGACCGCGTCGGGCATGACGACCTGGGCGAAACAGAGGTTTTGCCAGAAGCCCGGCGAGGCGGGGGGCGCGGTGCGCACCCAGCCGGAGGCTTGTTCGAGCACGTTTAGCCCGGCCGCGCGCAGTTCCTTTTCGAGGAACGTCTCAAACCCGGGTTGGCAGCGATGGATCATGCGGCGGAGCGTGCCGAGCGCCTCCGCGCCCGCGAGTTTTTTTGCGCGCCTCCACGCGGCCGCCGCCTAACCTACGCGCCATGACCGAGCTGTTATTTCAACTCACCGGAGGCATTGGCCTGTTTTTGCTGGGCATGGTGCTTCTCACCGACGGAGTCAAAACCCTCGCCGGCGACGCCCTCCGGCGGGCCTTGGTGCGCTTCACCGGCACCCCGCTCAAGGCCTTCGGCTCGGGCGCGCTGGTCACCGCGCTCGTGCAATCCTCCAGCGCCACCACCGTCACCGTGATCGGGTTTGTCAGCGCCGGTTTGCTCACCTTCCCTCAGGCCGTCGGCGTGGTGATGGGCGCCAGCCTCGGCACCACCGCCACCGGTTGGGTCGTGGCCGTGCTCGGGCTCAAGATCAGCGTCGGTTTCTACGCGTTGCCGCTGGTCGGGGCCGGCGCGTTCTGCAACCTGCTCGGTCGCGGACGCCTGCGCCCGCTCGGTTTGGCGCTGGCCGGCTTCGGACTCATCTTCATCGGTATCGAGACCCTGCAAACCGGCATGGGCGGCCTCTCCGGCGTGTTCAACCTCGCCGCCCTCCCCTCCGGCGGCCCTTGGGCCGGCCTGCTCATGATCGCCATCGGCATCGCGCTGACCGTGATCATGCAATCCTCCAGCGCCGCCATCGCCACCACCCTCACCGCGCTGCACACCGGCTCCGTCAACTTCGACCAAGCCGCGACCCTTGTCATCGGCGCGGCCGTCGGCACCACCATCACCGGCGTGCTCGCGGCCATCGGCGGCGGCGTGCCGGCCAAGCGCACCGCTCTGGCCCACGTGCTCTTCAACGCCGCCACCGGCATCATCGCCATTCTCCTGCTTCCGCTGTTTCTGCGCGGCATTGTCTGGGCGCAACTCCACCTCGGACTCGAGGCCGGAGCCACCAGCCTGGCCGCCTTCCACTCCGCCTTCATCGGCTTCGGCGTGCTGGTCTTTCTGCCGCTGGCGCGCCCCTTCGCCGCCCGCATCGAACGCCTGCTGCCCGACCGCGGCCCCGCCCTCACCCGCCACCTCGACACCACGCTGGGCACGCTGCCCGCCGTCGCTCTTGAGGCCTCCGCGCGCGCCCTGCACGAGACCGCCTCCGAACTCTTCAGCCTGCTCGCGGACCGCACCGCCGGCGTCTGGAATCCACAAAACGCCGCTCGCTCCGACGCCGTCGCCCACGCCATCGAAAAGCTCAAAACCTACATCGCCAACCTCCCCCCGGTGCCCCCCGCCGAACCCATGGCGCGCTCCCGCCTCGGCCAACTCCACGCCATCGACCACCTCCTCCGCCTGCAACCCTCGCTGGAATCCGCGCCAGACCTCGCGACCCGGGGGGCCGCCCCCTCCCTCCGCGACGCCATCGCCCTCACCCGCGAGATCCTCACCCTCGGCCGCGCCGGCCTGCACAACGAGGCCCCCGACGACGACTGGAGCGCCACCGTCGCCGACCGCTCGGGCCGCCTCTCCGAGCTCCGCCGCCAAGCCCGCGCCGACATCCTCAACCGCACCGCCGGCGGCGAACTCGACACCCCCGCCTCGCTCGCGCTCCTCGACGCCATGCGCTGGCTCGACGGCATCGGCTACCACGCCTGGCGCATCTGCGCCCACCTCAGCCCCGACCAACCCGACGCCCCGTCCGCCCAGACGGCGCAACCCGCGTAACCCGACGTTGCCAACCCTTCCCCCGCCCCGCATACTCCGCTCAACCCCCACCGCTTATGAAACGCATCCTCGTCCCCGTAGATTTCTCCCCGGCCACCAAGGCCGTTATCAAGACCGCCGTTTCCCTCGCCGAGCCCGCCGCCCGCATCACCCTGCTGCACAACCTCGTGCCGCCGCTGGTCACCACCGACTACGGCATCGGCCTAGGCGAGTTGCAGGAGTCTGTCGCCATCGCCGAAAAGCACGCCCGCAAACAGCTCGACCACCTCGTCGCCGTGCTCGCCAGGAAGGGCTTTGCCGCCGACTCCGTGCTGACCCATGGCGGCGCCCCCGGCTCAATCCTAGAGCAGGCCCGTGCGCGCAAGACCGACGCCATCGTGCTGGGTTCGCACGGCCACACCGCGTTCTACGACCTCGTCGTCGGCAGCACCACCAACGCCGTGATAAAGAAGGCCCCCTGCCCCGTCGTGGTGGTCCCGCCCGCCGCCGCCAAGGCCGTCGCGAAACCCGTCGCCAAAAAACGCTGACAACCCGCGCGGCGCTCCCCTTGCTCGGCGCCGTGCTCTCCTGCCACGCCCTCGACGTCCGCCCCAAGCCCGGAGCCCCCGCCCTCGTCCGCCAAGCCACCGCCGCCTTCCCCGCCGGCGGCATGCACGCGCTCATCGGCCCCTCCGGCTGCGGCAAGACCACCCTGCTCAAGGGCATTCTCGGCATCCTGCCCGCCGAGGGCGAGATACTCCTCCACGGCCGCCGCGTCTCCGGGCCCGCCGAGCTGCTCAGCCGCGTGGCCTTCGCGCCCCAGTTCTCCATCGCGCACGGCAAGCTCACCGTCGGCGAGACCATCGACACCGCGCTCCGGCTGTATCGAAAAAACCATGACGCCGGCCGGCGCGACGCCCTCCTCCGCCTGGTCGGACTCGACGAACGAGCCGGCACGACCGTTGAAAAACTCTCCGGCGGGCAACTGCGCCGCCTCGGACTCGCGCTCGAGCTCTCCACCGATCCGGCCTGCCTGCTCTGCGACGAGGTCACCAGCGGTCTCGACCCCCGCTCCGAGGACCAGATCCTCGCCGTGCTGCGCACGCTGGTCGCCGAGCACGACCGCACCGTCGTCTGCGTCATCCACAACCTCGCCAAGCTCTCCCAGTTCGACACCGTGACGGTTGTCTACGAGGGCCGCGTGGTCTTCCAAGGTTCACACCCCGCCCTGCTGGAGCACTTCAACATCATCGACGCGCTCAACCTCTACGACCGCCTCTCCGAGCACCCCGTCGAGCACTGGCTCGAATGCGCGCCCGCCATGACCACGTCGCGCGACCCCGCAGCCGCCCCATCATCCATCTCCCCTCAGTCATCGCCCATCTCCGCACGTCCCTCCGCCATCGCGCAGATCGGCACCTTGCTCGCGCGGCGGCTGCGCTTGTTTTTCCGCGACCGCGGCTACCTCGGACTGACCGCCGCCATCACCTTCGGTTTCCCCTGCCTCGTGGTCATCTTTGCGCTGGGCGGCCTCCCGCAGATGCAGGGCCTCGCACTCGCTCCCACCGGCGGCCTGTTGGAGACCTTGCAGGAGCGCGCCGAGTTTCGCCAAAACGCCGCCAACACCGCCACGCTCGTCTCCGGCCTGATCGTGTTTCAGGTCATCCTGCTCTGCCTCATGGGCAGCAACAACGGCGCACGCGAGATCGCCGGCGAACGCGCCCTCTTCGAGAAGGAACGCATGGCCGGCCTGCGCCCCGCCGCCTACGCCACCGCCAAGCTTCTCTTCGCGGCCGCGGTCGGCGCGTTGCAGGGCGTGTGGATGACGGTCTTCGTCAAAATCATCTGCGAGTTCCCCGGCGACTGGGCGCCGCAGCTCGCCATCCTCGCCGGCGTCGGCGCGGCCATGAGCGCGGTCTGCCTCGGCATCTCCGCGCTGCTCACCTCGGCCGACAAGGCCTCGCTGCTCTCCATCTACCTCGTCGGTTTCCAACTGCCCCTCTCCGGCGTCGTGCTCGCGTTGCCCGACATGCTCGTCGGCATCGTGCGCCCCTTCATCGCCACCTACTGGGGTTGGTCCGGCTACCTCACGGCCATGACCCAGTCGCGGTTCTACGACGCGGTCGCCATGCTCGACAACGGCCCCTACGCCCAACCGCTCGTCGCCGGCGCCGTCCTGCTCGCCCACCTCGCCGTCGGCGCGACCCTCACCTTCTGGGGTTGCTCCAAGCAGCGCTGGCCCTAAGCCTTGCCCATCCCCATGCGCACCCGCCGCCCTCTCCGACTCGCCTTCGTTCTCCTGACCGCCTCCCTGTTCGTCGCCGGCTGCGGCGGTCCCAAGGGCGAACCCTTCCCCGTCGACGCCTACCTCAACGCCCCGGCCAACCTGCAGGGCAACCGCTACTCGCTCGACGCCGAGATCGACTCCCAACTCGAGTGGACCGAGGGCGTCGGCCGCCTCATCGCCGTAAAACCCCTCGGCCGCGACCTGCGCCTGCCCGTCTTCATCGCCGACGACCACAAGGCCAACCTCATGGTCGCCCAGCGCTACCGCTTCGAGGTCACCGTGCGCAAGGGCGGCCTGCTCACCGTCACCGACCTCAAGAAACTCTGACCCCGCCGCGAGCGTCCCCAACACCGCCACGCCATGAACACCCCGACTCTCCGCCGCTCCCTCGCCGCCGCCCTCCTCCTGCCCGCCGGCCTGCTCGCCCAGATCAACCCCTTTGAGTCCGCCACCCCGGCCGCCCCCGCGGCGCCCGCCGCCGCCCCGAGCCCCGCCGCGCCCACCTCCATCGCGCCCGCCGCGCCCTCATCCCTGGAAAGCAACACCCTGCTGCAGGTCATCGACCGCGCCTTCGACGTGAAGAGCGACTCGATCAACCCCGAGGAGGGCACCATGGTCTGGAAGGGCAAGACCTACAACATCGGCCAGTTCCGCGCCTTCCGCGCCCGCTTCGAGCGCTACCTCGCCCTGCCCGTCACCAACGACCACGAGGTCCACCAGGCCATCGTCGCCGAGATCGAGGACATCCTCTCCACCAAGGCCGGCGACGACGCCGGCGCCGAGATCAAGCGCGCCTGGCAGCTCCTGTATCGGGCCTCCGAATACGCCGAGGACGGCGGCGCCAGCATCGCCATCGCCAACCAGGTCTTCAACGCCTGGCGCATCCGCGACGAGAAGGAGGCCTACCGCGTCACCCAGATCGAGCTCGAGCGCATCCGCCGCCAGCAGCAGGGCTCCGTCGCCTACGCCGGCGACCTGCTCGTGTCCGAGGGCGTCGGCGCCGCGCAGGACGTCTCCAACCAGCTCGGTTCCTCCGCCTCCTCCATCGGCGGCGGGTCCTCGTCCGACAACAGCGGCTCGTCCTCCGGCAACAACAGCGGCGGCAACAACAGCACCGGCTCGGGCTCCGTCTCCGTCGGCGGCGCCAACATCTCCGGCAACCTCGGCAATCGCTCCTCCGGCAACAACCGTTCCTCCGGCAACCAGTCCTCGGGCGTCGGCTCGCAGCGCCCGCCCTCCGTCGCCGGCACCAGCACCGTCAGCCAGTTTTTCCGCGTGCGCGAGCTCGCCGAGACCGAGGCCCGCATCAAGGCCGCCGAGGCCTCCTCGATGCTCACGGCCACGCAGGCCAAGCTCCAGTTCCAGACGCAGATCGTCGGCCTGTTCATGCAGCGCCGCTACCGCCAGTGCATCATCGCGGCCAACTTCTACCGCTACATCTTCAAGGGCAGCGCGCAGCGCCTCGAGGTCGGCCGCAAGGAGCTCTCCGACTACTTCCCGACCTCCGACCTCGCCGTCACCGTCGAGGCCCTCGAGTCGCTCTCCCGCGAGGCCATCAACGACGTCAACGCCTCCATGCAGGCCGTCGAGCTCAGCTACAACGACGGCCAGCTCATGAACGCCCTTGAGCGCCTGCAGGAGACGTTCTTCATCGGCGAGTTCGTGCCGTCGGTCGCCATGTTCGACCGCGAGAAAAAGCAGGTGCTGCTCGAGCTCTACCGCAAGATCGACACCGCCCGGAAGCTCTCCGACCTGAAGGACTACGAGGCCGTCGCCGGCGTGGTCTCCGAGATCGGCGCCCTCGCCAAGGACTTCCGCGCGCCCGAGATCAACTCCGCCATCCGCTC
>JAUWBF010000076.1 GCA_030601755.1 Verrucomicrobiota bacterium
AACGAAAAACTCTCCACCGCCAGCATCACCGACATCATGCAGACCGCCTACATCGAGTATTCGATGTCGGTCATCGTCGCCCGCGCCCTGCCCGACGCCCGCGACGGCCTCAAGCCCGTGCAGCGCCGCATCCTCTACGCGATGCTCCGCGAAGGCCTGCTCCACAACCGCGCCTTCGACAAGTGCGCCGGCGTCGTCGGTGAAGTGCTCAAGAACTACCACCCGCACGGCGACTCCTCCGTTTACGACACCCTCGTGCGCCTCGCCCAGACCTGGGTCATGCGCTACCCGCTCATCGAGCCGCAGGGCAACTTCGGCTCCGTCGACGGCGACCCGCCCGCCGCCTACCGCTACACCGAGGCCCGCCTCGCCGCCCTCGCCGAGGAACTCCTCGCCGACATCGAGGAGGACACCGTCGACTTCGCGCCCAACTACAAGGAGTCGACCACCGAGCCCACCGTATTGCCCGCGGCACTACCGAATCTCCTGATGAACGGCTCGACCGGCATCGCCGTCGGCATGGCCACCAACATCCCGCCGCACAATCTCAACGAGATCGTCGCCGCCACCTGCGCCATCATCGACAACCCCCACGTCACCGTCGACGAGCTCTGCGAGATCGTGCAGGGCCCCGACTTCCCCACCGGCGGCATCATCGCCGGTCGCGACGGCATCCTCTCCTACCTCAAGACCGGCAAGGGCATCGTGCGCACCCGCGGCCGCTGCCACGTCGAGGAGACCTCCTCCGGCATGGAGCAGATCGTCATCACGGAGATCCCCTACAACGTGAACCGCGCCAACCTCGTCATCCGCATCGCCGAGCTCGTGACCGAGAAGGTCATCGAGGGCATCCGCGACGTGCGCGACGAGTCCGACGAAAACACCCGCGTCGTCATCGAACTCAAACGCGGCGAGCAGTCCCGCGTCGTCATCAACCAGCTCTTCCAGAAGACCGCCCTCGAGTCCTCCTTCGGCGTCACCCTGCTCGCGCTCGACCAAAAACGCCCCAAGCAGATGAACATCCGCGAGCTCCTCGACTGCTACCTCGAGCACCGCCGCGACGTCATCACCCGCCGCACCAAGTTCCGCCTCAAGAAGGCCGAGGACCGCGCCCACATCCTCGAAGGTTACATCATCGCCCTCGATAACCTCGACGACTTCGTCAAGATCATCCGCGCCTCGCAGAACCGCCAGGAGGCCAAGGAACGACTCATGGCGAAGTATCCGCTCTCCGAGCGCCAGACCGACGCCATCCTCGAGCTCCGCCTCTACCAGCTCACCGGCCTGGAGCGCGACAAGATCGAGGCCGAATACCTCGAGCTCCAGAACCTCATCGCCTCGCTCAAGGAAATCCTCGCCTCCGAGACCCGCCTGCTCGAGGTCATCAAGACCGAGCTGCTCGCCCTGCGCGACAAATACGGCGACCGCCGCAAGACCGAGATCATCGGCGCCCTCGGCGACTTCCGCATGGAGGACGTCATCCCCAACGAAGGCTGCGTCATCACCGTCTCGCACGCCGGCTTCATCAAGCGCACCCCCATCGTCGAATACCGCTCTCAGAAGCGCGGCGGCAAGGGTATCATCGGCACGGATACGTATGACTCCGACTTCGTCGAGCACCTCTTCACCGCCGAGACGCACGACTACATCCTCTTCCTCACCAGCACAGGCCAGTGCTTCGCCAAGAAGGTCTACGACATTCCCGAGGGCGCCCGCGCCAGCAAGGGCAAGTCCGTCCGCTCCTTCCTCGCGCTCACCGTCGAGGGCGAAAAGATCGCCGCCATGATCTGCGTGAAGGACTTCAACCCGGAGCTGCACCTTGTGATGGCCACCAAGAACGGCGTCACCAAGAAGACCAACCTCGCCGACTACACCAACGCCACCCGCGCCTCCGGCCTGCGCGGCATCAAGCTCGACGACGACGACGCGCTCGTCGGCTGCGTGCTCACCAACGGCACCAACGAGGTCATGCTCATCTCCCACCAAGGTCTGGCCGTGCGCTTCAACGAGGACGACCTCCGCGATCAGGGCCGCGACACCCGCGGCGTCACCGGCATGCGCTTCAAACTCGAAGGCGACTACGTGCAGGCCATCGAGGTCTGCGACCACGATGCCCGCCTGCTCGTCGCCCGCCAGGACGGCATCGGCAAGCGCTCGCCCTTCGAGGACTACCGCCTCACCAAGCGCGGCGGTTCCGGCGTCATCGCCATCGACCTGCCCGACGACGGCACCGTCAAGGTCGCCGGCGCTCTCAGCGTGAAGGACAGCGACGAGGTCATGTTCCTCACGACCAAGGGCCAGTCGATCCGCACCCGCGTGCGCGAGATCCGCGAGACCGGCCGCAACGCCAAGGGCGTGCGCCTGATCGACCTCGCCAAGAACGACAGCCTCCTCTCCATCGCCAAGGTCGTTGAGTCCGAGGAAGAGATCGAGGCCGCCGCCCTCGGCGAAGCCACCGAGGCCGCGGGCGACACCCCGCCACCCGCCGCTCCCGCACCGGACGGCGAGAGCTGATCATCGCTTCTGCCAAAAAGGCGGACCTCGCAAGGGTCCGCCTTTTTTTGCGCCCCGCGCATGAATCAAACGGATAGTAACCCAATGGGTTACTCTTGGCCGGTGGGCGCTCCGCCATCGCGGGTTCCGCCATTCCGCGGTGGACGCGCTCCCGCGCGAAGTCCGGACACCCGCCGGCTTCGTCACGGCATGTTTACACCCGCGTCATAAAACCGTCACTGTTGTTTGGTTTTCTGAAACGAAACCCGCCGCACGTTTCGTTTTCATGAACTCCATCGACCAACCGCTCATCACGCTAGACCAAGCCGGCGTGACCTTTCCCGGCGGCGTGCGCGCGCTCGCCCCCACCACCCTCTCCTTCCATCGCGGCTACTTCACCGTGCTGCTCGGCAGCTCCGGAGCCGGCAAGTCCACCCTGCTTCGCACGTTGAACCTGCTCCAACCCGTCACCACCGGCCGGATCATCGCAAACACCCTGCCCGACAACCCGACCCGCGCCGACATCGTCCGTCATCGGCGCAACACCGGAATGATCTTCCAGCAGCACCAGCTCATTCCCAATCGCAGCGTGCTGCGCAACGTGCTCACCGGCCGCCTCGGCCACCATGGGTTTTGGCGCTCGCTCGCGCTCCCCGCCTCAGACCGTCGCCTCGCCCTCGCCTGCCTGGATCGGGTCGGGCTGGTCCACAAGGCCCTGAAGCGCGCCGACCAGCTCAGCGGCGGCGAACAACAACGCGTCGGCATCGCCCGCGCGCTCGCGCAAACGCCCGGCCTGCTGCTCGCCGACGAACCCGTCGCCAGCCTCGATCCCGCCCGCGCATTTCAATTGCTTTCACTCCTGCGCTCGATCTGCGCCGAGTCCGGCATCGCCACCATCGTCAGCCTGCACCAGGTCGGCCTCGCCCGCCGCTTCGCCGACCGGATCGTCGGCCTGCGCCACGGCGAGGTCGTCTTCGACGGCTCGCCCTACGCGCTCGACGACGACGCCCTCCTCGCCATCTACGGCGACCACGCGGCCCTCGAGCAGGCCCGCGCCGAGGACGCCCCCGTTTTGTCCGTATCCACAACCTGAACACACACCGTCCATGAAACCCGTCCGACTCCTGCGCCTCCTCGCCGCGTCCGCGGTCGTCTGCATCGCCTCCGCCGGCGCCTCCGAGAATCCCAAGGTTCTCCGCACCGCCCTCCTGCCCGATGAGAACGCCTCCACCCTCATCAAGAACAACGCCGGCCTGAAGGCCTACCTCGAGCAGGCCACCGGCAAGGAGATCGAGCTCGTCGTCACCACCGACTACTCCTCGATGATCGAGGCCATGCGCCGCGGTCGCATCGAGCTCGCCTACTTCGGTCCGCTCTCCTACGTGCTCGCCAAGGGCAAGGCCGACATCGAGGCCTTCGCCGTGCAGGTGAGCAAGGGCGCGCCCACCTACGAGGGCGTCATCGTCGCCAACACCGCCGCCGGCATCGGTTCGCTCGCCGACATCGAGGGCAAGACCTTCGCCTACGGCGACCAGGCCTCCACCTCCAGCCACCTCATCCCCAAGGCCATTCTGCAAAAGGCCGGCCTCAAGGCCGGCGAAAACTACAGCGAACAATTCCTCGGCTCACACGATGCCGTCGCCATCGCCGTGCAAAACGGACGCGCCCAGGCCGGCGGCCTCTCGCGGCCCATCTTCAACTCGCTCGTGCAACGCGGCCTCATCGACCCCGCCAAGGTGAAGGTCCTGCAAGTCTCCGCCCCCTACCCCAACTATCCCTGGACCATGCAGTCCGATCTCGATCCCGAGCTGAAGACCAAGATCCGCCAGGCCTTCATCGACCTCAAGGACCCCGCCGTGCTCAAGGCGCTCAAGGCCGACGGCTTCGTCGCCGCCACCGACGCCGACTACGACGTCATCCGCGAACTCGGCACCATCCTCAACCTCGACCTGTCCAAGTTCTAACCATCGTCCGCCCGCCCTCCCGACCATGTCCGCTCCCGCCGACACCTTCCACACGCTCTCGCCCGAGGCCGAGGCCGGTGCGCTCGACGTCTTGGCGCACGAACGCCGCGCCCGGCGACGGCTCTGGCTGCAGGGCCTCGCCGTCGCCGGCGTGGTCGGCGCGGCGGGCTGGGCCACCGGGCTGTTCGACGCCCAACGCCTCGCCACCGGCGTGCCCGATTTCATCGACTTGGTCGGCGAGATGATGCCGCCCGATTTCACCCAGGCCCGTGGTTGGATTCGCCCGGTGCTCGACACGCTCGCCATGAGCATCGCCGGCACCGCGCTGGCGCTGGTCGGTTCGCTGCCGCTCGGTTTTCTCGCCGCCCGCAACACCACACCGCACCCGCTCGCGCACAAGGCCGCGCGCGGCGTGCTTAACTTTTTGCGCGCCGTGCCCGAGCTCATCATGGGCATCATCTTCGTCGCTGCCGTGGGCTTCGGCGCGCTGCCCGGCGTGCTCGCGCTCGGCTTCCACTCGATCGGCATGATCGGCAAGTTCTTCGCCGAGGCCGTCGAACACGTCGACCAACGCCCCGTGGAGGCCGCGCGCGCCGCCGGCGCCGGCCCCGTGCAGTGTATCGTGCACGCGGTGCTTCCGCAGGTGCTCGGCAAGATGGCCGACGTCGCCATCTACCGATGGGAATACAATTTTCGCGCCTCCACCATCCTCGGCGCCGTCGGCGCGGGCGGCATCGGCTTCGAGCTGATCGGCTCGCTCCGCATCATGCAATACACGGAGGTCTCCGCGATCATCCTGGTGATCCTCGTGATGGTCACGCTCGTCGACGGCTTCGGCTCCTGGCTGCGCACCCACGTCAAATGAACTCCCCCGCCAAACCCCGCGTCGTCGTGACCAACTGGATACACGACGATCTTCTCGACGAGCTCGCCGCCTTCGCCGATCCCGTCGCCAACCGCACCCGCGAGGCCTGGACCCGTGACGAAATTCTCGCCCGCGCCCGCGACGCCGAGGGACTCATGGCGTTCATGCCGGACCGCATCGACGACGCCTTCCTCGCGGCCTGTCCGCGCCTGCGGATCGTGGCCGGAGCGCTCAAGGGCGCGGACAACTTCGACGTCGCCGCCTGCACGCGGCGCGGCGTGTGGTTCACCCTCGTGCCGGACCTGCTCACCGTGCCCACCGCCGAACTCTTCATCGGCCTCCTGCTCGGCCTCACGCGCAACATTCTCCACGGCGACCGACTCGTGCGCAGCGGCGGTTTTCCCGGCTGGCGCCCCGTGCTCTACGGCACCGGTCTGGGAGGACGCCGCCTCGGCTTCATCGGTCTCGGCGCGGTCGGTCGAGCGGTCGCGCGCCGCCTTGCTGGTTTTGAGATGGAGTTGTGTTACCACGATCCGCGCCGACTGGACCCCGCCGAGGAGCGCGCGCTCGGCCTGACCTGGATGCCGCTCGCCGACCTCGTGGCCAGCAGCGACTTTCTCGCACCATTGGTGCCGCTCAACGCCGGCACGCTCAACCTCGTCGACGCGCCCCTGCTCGCGCGTCTGCCGCGCGGGGCCTTTTTGATCAACGTCTGCCGCGGTTCCGTGGTGGACGAAGCCGCGGTCGCCGAGGCGCTCCAGACGGGCCACCTCGCGGGCTACGCCGCCGACGTCTTCGCCATGGAGGATTGGGCGCGCACCGATCGTCCGGACGAGATCCACCCCGCGCTGCTCGCGCAGGCCGACCGCACGCTGCTCACCCCGCACCTCGGCTCGGCCACGGAGGAAGCGCGACGCGCCATCACGCGGGCGGCCATCGAACAGCTCCGGTTGGTGCTGACCGGCGGCGTGCCCACCACCGCGGTCAACCGCCTGCCGCCCGAATCGCCCGCATGAAGCTGCCCGCGCTGCGCGCCTTTCTCGATCTCGCCGAGACCGGCAACTTTCGCGCCACCGCACGGAGGCTCGCGCTGTCGCCGTCCGCGTTGAGCATGCAGGTGCGCACGCTGGAAGATGATCTCGGTGCGGTGTTGATCGTCCGCGACCGCCGCGGCTGCACGTTGACCCCGGCCGGCCGGCGGGCGCTGCCGCTGATGCGTTCGTTGACCGGGCTCGCCGACCGACTGCAAACAGTGGTGCGTGAGCACGGCCTGCACATCGCCGCCAGCTCCAACATCGGCACCTATCTGTTGCCGCCGCTGTGCCGTCGTTTCCAAACCGAGACCACGCTTGAGACGCGGCTGACCGTGGGCGGCAACCCCGAATCGGCGGAGCGGCTGCGCAGCGGCCAAGCCGATTGCGCCGTGCTTGAGTGGTGGCCGGCTACCGAGGGGTTTCACTGCGCGGTCTGGCGTCGCGAGCCTCTGTTGGTGATCGCCCCGCCGGACCATCCTTGGACGCGTCGCGAGCGGCTGTTGGCCGACGACTTGTTGGGAGAACCGTTGCTGGGCGGGGAATCCGGCTCGGGCACCGGCACGGTGTTGCGGCAGGCGCTCGGCGAACGGGCCCGGCGGCTGCGGGTGTCCATGCAGCTCGGGGGCACCGAGACGGTGAAGCAGGCGGTGATGAACGGCCTCGGCGTTTCCGTAGTCATGGCGTCGGCGGTGCGCGACGAGGTCGCCGCGGGCAGACTGTGGGCCGCTCCGCTGGCCGACGCCCCTCTGCACAAGGAGCTGCTCGTCGTCCGGGCCGAGCAGGCGGCGGAGGGCGAGGCTCCACGTCGATTCCAGGAGTTCCTGACGGGAACGTGCTTGCAAGCGACCGCCCGGTGACGAAGTCCGCGCACAGCCACCCGTGACGCAAAACTCGCCAAACGCTCCGCGGGCGGACAACGTGAAGGCTTCATGCGAGTCGTCGTCACCGGAGGGGCTGGGTATATCGGCCATAATACCGTCGCCCGGCTGGTCGCCGAGGGGCACGCGGTGGTTGCCGCCGACCGTGCTTACTCCCGGCAGGCGGTCGCGACGCCGGCGGTCGTCGATCTGCGCGTGCGCGAGTCGGCCTATCCGCTTTTCGAAGGGGCCGACGCCATCGTGCACCTCGCCAACCATCCTAACGCCGGCCACGCGGACGCGCAGACCGTGCTGTCCGAAAACCTGACCATCAACACCAACGTCTTTCAGGCCGCGGCCGAGCTGGGCGTCAAACGAATCGTATTCGCCAGTTCGATACAGGCGATGGCCGACTCCCTCTCCGCCGGCCCCCTGCCCGCCGACGGCGACACGCCCGCCGTGCCCGACAACGTCTACGGCCTGAGCAAGGTCCTGTCCGAGCAGATGCTCGCCCACTACACGCGCTGCCACGGGATGTCCGCCGTGGCGCTGCGCTTTCCTTGGGTCGTCGCGCAACTGCGACATCTGGAGCATTTCGCCGGCATGCAGAGCCCGCGGCGCCGTCAAATCCGCGAACTCTCGGCGTGGCTGTGGATGGAGGACGCCGCGGCGCTTGTCTCCGCCATCCTGTCACGCGACCTGCCGGGCTTCCGCGTTTATCTGCCCAGCGCGCCACCGCCGCCGGGTTTTGGTCCGGTCGAGGAACTCGCCGCGCGCCTTTACCCAGAGGCCCCCCGACGCCATCCCGGCGAGCCGCTCTCCGCGCTGATCGACATCAGCCGCATCACCCGAGAAACAGACTGGAAACCACACTCCATGGAAGAGGTGCTGGCCAGACTCCGCGGCGCGAATGCAGCGACCGATTGACCGGCGGGCACAGTCGCCCGACTACGCCGCATTCAACGGACGCACCGAGGCGTTGACCTCGTCGCCGTGCGTGTTGAGCGCCTCGCGCAGGTCGTAGGCGAGCTGCACGCGCAGCCAATAGCCCGGCTGTTGGCCGAAGTAACGGCACAGACGGAGATCGGTCTCGGCCGAAATGCCGCGCTTCTCGTTGACGATCTCGTTCACGCGCTGCTGCGGCAGCCGGGCGTCCTTGGCCAGTCGATACGGGGTGATGCCAAGCGGCTCCAAAAACTCTTCGCGAAGCAACTCGCCGGGATGAACGTTCAGATGGGTGGCCATGGCTTTAATGGTAATCGGTGATTTCCACGTCGCTCGCATTTTGGCCGCGCCAGCGGAAACAGACGCGATACTGGTCATTGACGCGGATGCTGTAAAAACCTGCCCGATCCCCCTTGAGCGCCTCCAGGCGATTGCCCGGAGGAAACCGCAGTTCATCGAGGGTGGAGGCGGCTTCGAGCTGGGTAAGTTTGCGGAGTGCGGTTTTGAGAATCGAGGGAGGAAGCGCCGCGGGTTTGCGCCCAGACCAGAGGGCTTCGGTTGTCTTGTCGGCAAAGGATGCAATCACGGGCGAGCGACCCAAGGTGACTACATGCCATATTCACGTCAAACAGGAATAATCGCGCAGAGCGTGAAGATCGGCCGACGAAAAAAAGCCGCGCCCCTTGCTGGAGCGCGGCTTTGAAGTTTTTGCCGTGGCGTTCGCTTAGCTGGCGGCGACCGGGGTTTCCTCGGCGGCGCCGTCGGCGTCCGCGATCTCCTCGCCGAAGGGCAAGCTGATGCGGACGTTCTTGTAGGCGGGCAGACCGGTGCCGGCGGGGATCAGGTGACCCATGATCACGTTTTCCTTGAAGCCCTTCAGCGTGTCGATCTTGCCGAGCGTGGAGGCGTCGGTGAGCACGCGGGTAGTCTCCTGGAAGGAGGCGGCGGAGATGAACGACTCGGTCTCAAGCGAAGCCTTGGTGATACCGAGCAGGATGGGCTCGGCCTCGGCGGGCTTGCCACCGGCCTCTTCCAGACGACGGTTGTCGGCCAGGAAGGCGGCGCGGTCCACCTGCTCGCCCCAGAAGTATTCGCTGTCACCGGGGTCGGTGATGCGGACCTTGCGGAGCATCTGGCGGATGATGATCTCGATGTGCTTGTCGTTGATGGTCACGCCCTGGAGACGATACACCTCCTGCACCTGGCCGATGAGGAACTCATACAGCGCGGACGGGCCGAGGATCTCGAGGATCTCGTGCGGGTCGGCCGAGCCTTCGGTGAGGTGCTGGCCCTTGTGGACCACGTCGCCGGGCTGCACGATGATGTGCTTGCCGGCGGGGATGAGGTGCTCCTCCTCCTGCGAGGTCTCCTCGTTGCGGACGACGAGCTTGCGCTTGCCGCGCAGGGTGCCCTCGAACGAGACGATACCCTCGATGCGGGCCATCTCGGCGGCGTCCTTCGGACGACGGGCTTCGAAGAGCTCGGCGACGCGGGGGAGACCACCGGTGATGTCCTTGGTCTTGGAGGCCTGACGGGGGGTCTTGGCGAGCAGCGCGCCGGGCTGGATGATGTCACCCTCGTTGACGACGATCTGGGCGCCGACGGGAATCGAGTAGGCGGCCAGCGGCTTGCCGGAGGCGTCGCGAACCTCGATCTGCGGGTTGAGGTCTTCCTTGTGCTCGATGACCACAGTCGCGATGCGGCCGGAGGACTCGTCGAGCTCGTTCTTCACGGTGACGCCGCGGATCATGTCCTTGAACGCCAGGGTGCCGCCCTTTTCGGAGAGCACGGGGACGTTGTAGGGATCCCACTGCGCGAGCACGTCGCCCTTGCCGATCTCTTCGCCGTCGCCGACGTGGAGGAAGGAGCCGACCACGATGTTGTAGGTCTCGAGCTCGCGGTCCTCGGCGTCCACGATGGTGATGGTGCCGGTCTTGTTGAGCACGATGTTGGCGCCCTCGGCGGTCTGCACGAGGCGGAGGCCGCGATACTTGACCTTGCCGGCGGAGCGCACGCGGATCTCGGGGGTCTTGAAACCGCCGGAGGCGACGCCGCCGATGTGGAACGTGCGCATGGTGAGCTGGGTGCCCGGCTCGCCGATGGA
The DNA here is from genome assembly GCA_030601755.1 of Verrucomicrobiota bacterium. Taxonomy (GTDB): domain Bacteria; phylum Verrucomicrobiota; class Verrucomicrobiia; order Opitutales; family Opitutaceae; genus JAUWBF01. The sequence continues at coordinate 10,263 of JAUWBF010000076.1, forward strand.
CTGCGCGGCGATGATGCCGACGGAGTCGCCGGCCTTGGCCATGCGGTTGGTCGCGGGGTTGATGCCGTAGCTCTTGGCGTCGATGCCGAACTGGCTGGTCGAGGTGAGCGGGGACATGATCTTCACGCGCTCGATGCCGGACTCGACGATCTTGTCGGCGAGGGCCTCGGTGATGAGCTCGCCGGAGCCGACGAGGATCTCGGAGGGGCTGAGCGGGTTGTAGACGTCGTCGGACGAGCAGCGGCCGATGATGCGCTCCTTGAGGCCGACGATCTCGTCGTCGCCTTCGTAGATGGCCTTCTTCCAGATGCCGTCGCGGGCGCCGTTGTCCTCCTCGGCGATGACCACGTCCATGGCCACGTCGCAGAGCTTGCGGGTCAGGTAACCGGCGTCGGCGGTCTTCAGCGCGGTGTCGGCGAGACCCTTGCGGGCGCCGTGCGTCGAGATGAAGTATTCGAGAACGGTGAGACCTTCGCGGAAGGACGACAGGATGGGGCGCTCGATGATTTCGCCCGAGGGCTTGGCCATGAGGCCGCGGGTGCCGCACAGCTGGCGAACCTGCTGTTTGTTACCGCGGGCGCCGGAGTCCATCATGATGTAGACCGGGTTCACTTCCTTGCGGCCGTCGTTGTTGTCCAACTTGGCGAACACGGACTTGGCGATCTTGTCGGTGGCGCTGGTCCAGATGTCGATGACCTTGTTGTAGCGCTCGCCCTCGGTGATGATGCCCTTCGAGAACTGGGCCTCGACCTCGGCGATCTTCTTCCGGGAGTCGGCGACGATGTCCTTCTTTTCGGGAGGGATGATCATGTCGTCGATACCGATGGAGATGCCGGCCTGCATGGCGGTCTGGAAGCCGAGCTCCTTGAGCTTGTCGAGGGTCTCGACGACGGTGTGCTCGTCGGTGACGCGGGTGGTGTTGAGGATGAGGTCACCGAGCTTGCCCTTCGGCACGGCGAAGTTCACGAAGCCGAGACCGGCGGGCCAGATCTGGTTGAAGATCACGCGGCCGACGGTGGTGCGGAGGACCTTCTTCTCGGAGTTGCCGTAGACGGTGGTCTTGCCGAAGTCGGGGTTGGGAACCTCGACCCAGTCGTGCACGGTGAGGGCGCCGTCGGCCTTGGCGAAGAGGATTTCCTGCAGGCCGGCGAGGAGCGGCACGCGGCCGGTGGGCTTGGCGCGAGGCTCGAGCGTGAGGTAGTAGGAACCGAGAACGATGTCCTGCGAGGGCGTGAGGATCGGCTTGCCGGAGGACGGCGAGAAGATGTTGCTCGTCGCCATCATGAGGAGCTTGCACTCCATGACCGCCTCGAGGGAGAGGGGGACGTGGACGGCCATCTGGTCACCGTCGAAGTCGGCGTTGTAGGCCGTGCAGACGAGGGGGTGGACGCGGATGGCCTCGCCCTCGATGAGGACGGGCTCGAACGCCTGGATGGAGAGGCGGTGAAGGGTCGGCGCGCGGTTCAGGAGAACCGGGTGGCCCTTGGTGACCTCCTCAAGGATGTCCCAAACCTCGGGGGACTTCTTCTCGATCATCTTGCGGGCACCACGGACGGTGTGCACGAAGCCGAGCTCCTTGAGGCGGCGGATGATGAACGGCTCGAAGAGGACGAGCGCCATCTTCTTGGGCAGACCGCACTGGTTGAGCTTGAGCTCGGGACCGATGACGATGACGGAACGGCCGGAGTAGTCGACGCGCTTGCCGAGAAGGTTTTGGCGGAAGCGACCCTGCTTGCCCTTGAGCATGTCCGAGAGGGACTTGAGGGGGCGGTTGCCGGCGCCGGTCACGGGACGGCCGTGGCGGCCGTTGTCGAAGAGCGCGTCCACGGATTCCTGGAGCATGCGCTTTTCGTTGTGAATGATGACGTCGGGCGTCTTCAGCTGCATCAGGTTCCGCAGACGGTTGTTGCGGTTGATGACGCGGCGATAGAGGTCGTTGAGGTCGGAGGTCGCAAAGCGGCCGCCTTCGAGCGGAACGAGGGGACGCAGGTCGGGCGGGATCACCGGCAGGACTTCGAGGACCATCCACTCGGGACGGGAGTTCGAGGAAATGAAGCCCTGGATGACCTTCAGACGCTTGGAGAGCTTCTTCTTGATCTGCTTGGACTTGGTGGCGCGCATCTGCTCCTGGAGCTCGAGCACGGTGGCCTCGAGGTCCATGGCCTGGAGGGCGTCGCGCACGGCCTCGGCGCCCATCTTGGCGACAAAGGAGTCGTCACCGTATTCGTCGAGGGCCTGGCGATACTCGATGTCAGTGAGGAGCTGCTTGGGCTCGAGCGGGGTCTTGCCCGGGTCGACGACCATGTAGTTCTCGTAGTAGATGACGCGCTCGAGGGAGCGGGCGGTCATGTCGAGGAGCAGGCCGAGACGGGAGGGCATGCTCTTGAGGAACCAGATGTGGGACACCGGAACGGCGAGTTCGATGTGGCCCATGCGCTCGCGACGGACGCGCGAGATGGTGACCTCGACGCCGCAGCGATCGCAGACGACGTCCTTGTATTTGATGCGCTTGTATTTGCCGCAGGCGCACTCGTAGTCGCGCACCGGACCGAAGATCTTCTGGCAGAAGAGGCCGCCCGGCTCGGGCTTGAAGGTGCGGTAGTTGATGGTCTCGGGATTCTTCACCTCGCCCTTGGACCATCCGCGGATGGTCTCGGGGGAGGAGACGGTGATGGAGACGCAGTCGAAGGGATTCTCTTCGAGTCCGAGCGCGGAGCGGACTTCGTCGCGGGCAATGCTGCCGCCGCCGGCGGTTTCGTTGGGCTGTATGCTCATGTGCGTTATCTCGCTGGGTATCTTGTGAGGGTTGGGAGCGATCAGGCGTTGGCGGACTTGAGGCCGCCGAGCGCGTCGCGCTTGTTGAGCTTGATGTCGAGACCGAGGGACTGGATTTCCTTGATCAACACGTTGAAGGACTCGGGTGTGCCGGCCTGCAGGGTGTTGTCGCCCTTGACGAGCGACTCGTAGATCTTGGTGCGGCCCTGGACGTCGTCGGACTTGACGGTGAGGAGCTCCTGGAGGGTGTGAGCGGAGCCGTAGGCCTCGAGGGCCCACACTTCCATTTCGCCGAAGCGCTGGCCGCCATACTGGGCCTTGCCGCCCAGCGGCTGCTGGGTGACGAGGGAGTAGGGACCGACGGCACGGGCGTGGATCTTGCTCGAAACCAAGTGGTTCAGCTTGAGCATGTAGATGTAGCCCACCACGACCTCCTGGTCGATCTTCTCGCCGGTGCGGCCGTCGTAGACGGTCGACTTGCCGGTCGAGGGCAGGTTGGCCTCCTTGAGGTATTCGCGGACCTTCTTTTCGGGAATGCCGTCGAACACGGGGGTGGCGACCTTGATGCCGAGCTTGGAGCAGGCCCAACCGAGGTGGGTCTCAAGCACCTGACCGACGTTCATGCGGGAAGGCACGCCGAGGGGGTTGAGGCAGATCTGGATGGGGGTGCCATCCGGGAGGAAGGGCATGTCGGCCTCGGGCACGATCTTGGCGACGACGCCCTTGTTGCCGTGGCGGCCGGCCATCTTGTCACCGACGTGCAGCTTCTGCTTGGTGGCGACGTAGACCTTGACCTGCTTGATGGCACCGTTGCCGTTGTCCTCGCCGGCCTCGACGCTGTTGACCTTGCGCTCGCGGTCGGACTCGAGCTCGTCGAACTTCGACTGGTAGGAGCCGATGATCTCCATGATCTTGATGCGAACCGGGGACGGGTCGATCTCGACGTGCTTGGAGACGGCGGCGAGCTTGCGGAGGAGGGTCTTGGTGATCTTGCGGTTGGCGGGGATGATGATCTCGCCGGTGGCGCCGTTGACGACGTCGAGGGGGATCTTCTCGCCGAGCAGGATGTTGGAGAGCGACTCGGTGAGGGACTCGCGGAGCTTGTCCATCTGGGTCTTATACTCTTCCTGGATCTGCTTGGTCTGGCGGCGGCGGTCGGAGGGAGAGAGCTTCTCCTTCTCGAAGTCGACGCGGCTGGAGACCTTGACGTCCATGATGATGCCGGTGACGCCGGAGGGGACGATGAGGGAGGTGTCCTTCACGTCGGCGGCCTTCTCGCCGAAGATGGCGCGAAGGAGCTTCTCCTCGGGGGCGAGCTCGGTCTCGGAC